>JAZQLT010000001.1:0-5292 GCA_045542815.1 Candidatus Scatosoma sp.
CTTCATCAAGTTGCAAGCCAACGCTTTGAGCGCGCCGTGCGCAAACACGAGTTCGTCCTTTGCGGTCAATGCGTGGTATTTGTTTTCCGCCGTCACGAACTTCTTGCCCGTGATAACGCTGACCTGTTTTGCCACTTCTTCCGCAAAGCCCTTGGGTGCGTTCAAGCCCGTACCGACTGCCGTACCGCCAAGCGCGAGTTCTTTTAATCCGTCAAGCGCGAGGGTAAGTTGTGCCTTGGTCTTTTCGACCATATTGCGCCAACCGCTGATTTCTTGCGAGAATGCAATGGGAACTGCGTCCTGCAAATGCGTTCTACCACTCTTTACAATCCCTTCGTTTTCTTCTTCCAAACGCTTAAAGGTTGCCACCAATTTATCCATTGCAGGGAAAAGGTTGTCCTCGATTGCGATAACCGCGGCGATGTGCATTGCCGTCGGGAAAGTATCGTTGGAGCTTTGGCTCTTGTTGATATCGTCGTTGGGGTGCAATAATTTCTTGCCTGCAATTTCGTTTCCGCGATTTGCGATAACTTCGTTTGCATTCATATTCGATTGCGTACCGCTACCCGTTTGCCATACGACGAGCGGGAAATGTCCGTTGAGCTCGCCCGAAATGACTTCGTCGCAAGCTGCCGCGATCGCGTTTTTCTTTTCTTCGGGAAGCTTGCCGAGCTTGCAATTTGCAAGCGCCGCCGCCTTCTTCAAAATCCCGAACGCGTGCGTAATTTCACGGGGCATTACTTCGTCGCCGATACGGAAGTTTTGATAGCTTCTCTGCGTCTGTGCCGCCCAGTATCTGTCTGCGGGGACTTGCATTTCCCCCATCGTGTCTTTTTCAATACGGTATTCCATGCTCAGTTCTCCGTTTTAAATTTCAATCTGCGCGATAACGCCTTTAAGCACTTCCGCGCTGTGTCTCATCTTTTCAAGCTCTTCGTCCGAAAGCTTGGGCGTGAGCGTCGTTACAATCCCTTCGTTGCTGATTGCGCAAAGGGTGGAAAGTGCTACGTCGGAAATGCCGTATTCCCCTTCCAGTACGGTGGAAACGGGCAAAATGGTGTATGCGCTGGAATAGATGCTGTTTACGATCTTGGTTACGCTGGCAGCGATACCGTAGAAGGTAGCGCCTTTGCCTGCGATGATCTTACCGCCCGATTTTTTCACGTACTCTTCCACTTCCGCTCTATCGTAAGGGGTTACCTTTACTTTGCTCTTATCCGTGAGCGTTTTTTCGTATTCTGCCAAAGGCACGCCGGAAATATCCGCCGTGGACCAAGCCACGAAGGAAGAATCGCCGTGTTCGCCGAGCACGTACGCGTGTACCTGCTGCTGGTTAACCGAATACAATTCGGAAAGGCGGGTTCTCAAACGAATGCTGTCGAGCGTCGTACCCGTACCGATAACGCGGTTCTTGGGCACGCCCGTAATCTTGCAGAACACGTAGGTGAGTACGTCCACGGGGTTTGCCACGAACAAGTACAACGCGTCGGGTGCGTGTTTTACGATCTGAGGAGCGATGCTCTTTAAGATGTTTACGTTCGTCTGCGTCAAATCAATACGCGACTGACCGGGCTTTCTGCCCACGCCCGACGTAACGATAACGATGTCCGAACCCGCTGCGTCTTCATACGTACCGAAATAGATTTTTGCAGGAGAAAGATAAGGGGTCGCCTGCAAAATATCCATCGCCTCGCCCTTTGCCTTGTCTTCGTTCACGTCGATGAGAACGATCTCCGCAACCGAACCCGTCGCCACGAGCGTATAAGCCACCGTAGCGCCTACAGAACCTGCACCGATAATTGTAACTTTGTTGTTCATAACTGTATCTCCATTTTGATTTTTTATCCGCTTTAATGCGCTATGCCGCACAATGATACGACTATATTATATCATACTTTTTTTCCAATTCCAAGCCCTTGAAGCAATTTAATTAAATTTTTTAATCGCTAAATCGATAAATTTTTATCTTTTTCGCTTTTATGCAAGAAAAAAACGCCCTGCCAAAGCAGAGCGCAAGCATTTTTTAAAATTTTTAATCCCCGTTCAAGGCGTTAAAGAGCAGAACGCCGCCTTCTATCACCGCAAGCAATCCGTTGACGACGAAAATGAAATCGAGCGCAAGCGCCTGCTGAAAGAGCAATAATACGCCGATGAGAATGAAGATACCGGGTACGGCGTACTCCAAAACTGTATGCCATATATTGTCGCATACGGTTTTCTTTTTAATCAAGTCGTACAAAAGCAAAATCCCGCTGATGAGCAAAAGCGCGGCGACGATATAGAGCACCGCTTCCACCAGCACCCAGCCGCAGACGATGATCAATACCCCTACCACGAGCTTAACGACCGCAGGAGGCACTTCGTTGTTTATCAGATCCATCACACCGAGCACAATCAGACAAATGCCCGCAACGGACATCAATATCCCGATAAAATTATCCTTTAAGGCGATGAGCAATACGCCGACCACCATGGTAAGAACTGCCGCTATGATTTTTTCCGATTTTTTCATGCAAACCCCTTTGCGTATTTTTATCTAACGCGGCGGATCACTGCAAGACGGATATAACCGTTATTGTATCTGTGCGCAGCACGCGCGCAAGGGAACGGTTCGTTTTTACGGCATTTTACACAAAATTCATAGCTGCCGCATTTATCTTCCCCAGCCACGATACTGTCGTACCACTTTACGTTGTCAAATTGATCCTGACGATTTTTGAAATCCATAACCGCTCTCCTTATTATATGCGAAAAAATAATTTTTTGTTCTTTTTTAGTACTCTATTTATTATTATAATAGATTTTTATATTTTTATCAATAGTTTTTCGACGCTTTTCATAAAATTTTTACAAAAAAAATCAATGACCGCGGTTTTTCCGCGGTCATAGCCCGCGCAAGCTCTTGCACGCAGACTTATTCGCAGCGCCTTTTCCGACCGCTGACCTTTTTGGTGCATGGCGGGTATTCCCCCGCTAGCCAATCTAAACTGAATTGAATCAGGTTTTTACCGCGTAGCATCTCAAAACAAGCATTTTCGGTTTAGAGCGGTTATACACCAACGAGATTTTTCAATCAATATTGTATTATATGACAAAGAGCGGAAAATAGTACAGCTATTTCCCGCTCTTTAATAAAATTTTAAATACGTTTCACTTGCAGATTTGCAAACACTTCGTCGTATTTTTCCTTGGCGAAGGATAACTGTCCTACTGCCATTACCGTTGCCGTACCTGCCGCTACGCCCGCGCGCAAGATTTCTTCTAAGGACGCACCCTGTTCAAGCTGTAACGCCGCCGCCGCGACCATGCCGTCCCCCGCACCCACCGTGGAATTGACCGCCACGTTCAAACTCTTACAGTAATAGCTGTGCGTTCCGTCCGTAATCACTGCGCCTTGCTTGCCAAGGGAAAGCAACACCCGCTTTGCCCCGCGCTCGATGAGCTCTCGACACCCCGCAAGCATATCTTCCTTGCTTTCTATTTGCCTGCCGAGCGTATTTTCCAACTCTTCCAGATTCGGCTTCACGAGATCGACGCTTTCGTTTAGAGCGGCATACATACGCTGTCCCGCCGCATCGACGATTTTCATCGATTTTCCGTCCACGGCGCGGGCAAGCTCGCCGTAAAAGCTGGGTTGCAGTCCGCGCGGAAGCCCGCCCGAAAGCACCGTAACCGCGCTTCTCGCCGAAAGCATACGCACTTGTGTAAGGACTTCTTCCGCCTTTTCCCTGCTCACTTCTTCGCCGACGTCGTTGACTTCCGTAAGCATAGCTCTGTAATCGATAAACTTATAATTCTCCCGCACGCGCCCTTTATTCCAAACAAAGTTAAAAGGCACGCCTTCCTTATCCAAGACGTTTTCGAACATGTAGCCGTTTTCATTATACATCAACCCCGTGGTGTACGCCTCGCCCCCAAGGCGGGCAACGCCGATCGCCACGTTTAAAGCTTTCCCCGCAAAGGAAAGCGCTTTTCTTTTGACAATATTCGTCTTACCGACGTTGAGCGCGTCAAGCTCGATTGTTACGTCCACGGAAGGACTCATACAAACGGTTAAAATCATATCATCCCGTTCCCCCAATATCAACGGCAGTGAATACTACCATATATATTATATAACACCTTTTTGTAAATTTCAATACCAAAAACAAATTTTTTTTCCGTTTTTCATATTTTCCGTCAAATCGCTTGTGAAGAATAAAGTAATTTGCTATAATTATAATAACAAACCTATTTTAAAAGGTAACGCATGAATCGAAAGATAAAATTAAAATTATCCACGACGCATATTATTATGCTGAGTTTTTTAATCACAATATTCATAGGAAGCGGTCTATTAGCTTTGCCTATCAGCTCGAAAACGGGCGCAAGCGTGCCGTATATCGACGCTTTGTTTACCGCCGCCACCGCTACCTGCGTAACGGGTTTGGTTACCCTGCCCACCGTGGCGACTTGGAGCGTGTTCGGGCAAGTCGTAATCCTGCTGCTTATTCAAATCGGCGGGCTTGGCGTGATTACCGTAACTTCGGGACTTATGATCGCTCTGCACCGTAAGCTGCGCTTGAAAGACAGCCGTTTAATCGGCGACGCCTTTAACTTAAACACTTTGTCGGGGTTAAGGTCGTTTGTCAAAAAGGTGCTGATCGGAACTTTGCTGATTGAGCTTTGCGGCGCGCTCCTTTATATGCCTGTATTTATACGGGATTTTGGCGCGAAAGGCGTGTGGATATCCCTTTTTAATTCCGTTTCCGCTTTTTGCAACGCGGGTATCGACATTGTCTCCGAGTATAGCCTTTACGGGTATGCGCAAAATACACTCGTAAACGCTGTAACCGCCCTTTTGATCGTTCTCGGCGGGCTGGGATATATCGTTTGGTGGGATCTCCTACGCGTATTAAAAAACGCAAAAACGATGAAATGGAAATGCTTGAAAAAGCTGACCCTGCACAGCAAAATCGTACTCACTACGACCGCCGTCCTGATCCTTGGCGGCGCGGCGGCGATCTTCGCCTTTGAATACAACAACCCCCTAACGATTAAAGAGTTTAATCTCTTCGAAAAAATCCAAACCTCTCTCTTTCAATCGATTACAACGAGAACGGCGGGATTTGCGACTCTGCCGCAGGAAAACCTGACCAACGCTTCGGCAATCGTTTGCCTGCTGCTCATGTTTATCGGCGGTTCGCCTATCGGAACGGCAGGCGGGATCAAAACCGTTACGATCGCCGTACTGCTCGCAACGGCTGTCTCCGTCATTCGGAATAAAGACGAAGTCGTGCTCTTTGGAAGAAA
>JAZQLT010000002.1:0-2700 GCA_045542815.1 Candidatus Scatosoma sp.
AGGTTGGTTAAGGCTCACCAGCAAAAAAGACAGGATTGATTCCTGTCTTTTTTGCTGTGTGCTTCCGTCGGACGAACCCATCGGGTTCGCGCGAGCCGTTGAAAACGGCGACGCTTTCCGAGTGCTCCCTGTAGGGTTGTCGGAATTTCCAGCGAAAGTCCTGTGCTTTTTTATTATAAAAACATGCAAAAGCAGAGCTTAAACTATTGACTTTCTTTATAGAAAGTTATATAATATTCTACAGAATATTATCATAGAAATCTATAAGCGGTATTTTCTCTATGGACATGACATCAACAACTTACACAATAGTATGGAAAAACTACGATGCAACCACGTTGGAAACAAATGATAACGCGGTTTATGGGGCTATCCCTGCATACAACGGCGCGGAGCCTACCAAAGCAACCGAGAACGGCGTTTATAAATTTATCGGTTGGTCGGAAACGGCGGACGGCGCAGTCTTGGAAACTCTGCCTAAGGTAACGAAGGACGCTACGTACTTTGCGGTCTTTTCTTCTACGCCCGTTACGGAAGTGCAGTTGCCTTATATAGACGTATCGTCGCGCAACTTAACGGACGCACAGCAAGCGCAGGTAGATGCGCTTTTTTATGAAAACAGCCTTACGACCAACGTTGTTACGGCTGACCCTACGGCTATATTCTGTGAAGAGGACGGGTGCTATTACATGTACGGAACGTACGATACGCCCGAAGGGACTAGGGAGATTGGTCTTAGCTGCTTCCGCAGTAAAAACTTTATCGACTGGGAAAAGTTGGATTTGGCTTTCTATCAGCCCGACTGTTTAACGTACGATAAAGTCAAGCACCTTATGACGGAAGAAGAGTTTGCCGACTATCAAGCAAACTCTTGGATTAAATACGGCAATATTTGGGCGCCCAGCGTTACGTATGACGCGGAAAGCGGTTTATATTATATGTATGCTAGCGCGCAGACGACGCCGCATGGAGTTTTCCCCAGCAAATACGCGCTCTTTGTGGCGGTCAGTAAGCACCCCGAAGGTCCGTTTATTCAATGGACGGGTGCGATTAAAGCGGGCGTTTACGAGAACGGAGAGCAATACAGCGCGCGGTACTTGGATTACTCCACCCCGCTTATGTGCTTTGAAAACGCGAAGGACACCTACGGGAACGTGTACAAGGATATCGACGCGATCGACGCGGACATATTTAAGGATCCCATCAGCGGAAACAAGTACTTATACTTCGTTGGGGCTAGAGGCGAAAACATGCCTACCAACAAGATTTTCGGCATGAAGATGATCGACTGGTTTACGCCCGATTATTCCACGCTTTCCCTATTGGCGGTGCCGAATTATCAAAATTTAGCGGAAGAAACGCCGACGATTTCCGACGAAGGGGAGATCAACGAAGCGCCTTGCGTGGTATATAATGCCGAAAACGGTTATTATTATATGGCATTCAGCGCGGAAAAACATCTCAGCAAAACCTATCGCGTAAAGCAGGCAATTTCCAAATCTCCGCTTGGACCTTATCAAAAAATCCGCAAAAGAAAGGGCGGCAGAATATTGAGCTGCGGAGAAGATTGGTTACATAGAGCGGGCACGGGGCATCATACCTTTATTAACGTTGGGGACGAAATGTTCATTGTGTATCCTATGCACAAAGACCCTTTAAGCGAAAGTGTTACTTGGAAAGCAAGAGTAATCGGGGTCGATAAAGTGCACTGGATAGAAAATGAAGACGGGCTTTTGGTTATGAAAGCGGATGGGCCGAGCTATGATTATCGCTTGCGCCCGACTATCTTTACAGGATACAGCAACTTAGCGTCTCAAGCAACTATTACGTGCAGTCAGGCGCGGGACGGTTCGAGCGTTAAAGCGCTCACGGATAAAGCTGCTCAAATGCTGACAGATCAATACGATTCCGATTTTCACGCGAATAAAGAGCCGTTGGTGATTACCTTGGATTTTGCAAATCCGATTACGGTGAAAGGGGTTACGGTTACCAACAGCAGAGATATGACGTTGGCGTTCCAAAAAATTACTAAAATCGAACTGGAATTTACCCGCGATAATCGTTTGTATAGGGCGGCTACGGGCGAAGTGCTCTTCGATTGGGAGAGATTTTATCACAGAAACGCTACTTGGAATGGGGTGAAAACTTTAATCCCCGGTTGCGGCGCCAGTGCGATATTCGACGAACTCCAAAACGTGAGCCGAATTACAATTTATCTGGAAGATCAACCCGACGAAACCGCCACCGGTTTATCCGTTGCGGAAATTATGGTAATAGGAAAATAACTCGAAGAAAGAGATGAAAAAGCGCAGGAATGTTCCTGCGCTTTTTTGCGGTCTGCTTTCTTCGGGCGAACGGTTTATAGGCTTTAATCGTATAGCGTTCATTCTATATATAAAACACTTGTTCTATATAGAATACTTGAATATTTGAATAATTGTTCAAATATTCAAGTATAGGGAAAAGGAAGCGTGGGATGAAGTAGGGGGATGGGTATTAAGCTGCTGGGGATAAAGAGAAAAGGCGCGGGAGTTTTTCTGTACGCAGCTTTCTGCAAATCAAAAGGGCAGGTACGCGTTGACCTGCCCTTATCGCATAGTTACTTTTCAATTTTCAGGATCTCGCAAAGCTTTTCCACGGCTTCGGGATAGGTATCAAAATCGATAATATAATCGCAGATTTTTGCCGTCTGGTCTTCCG
>JAZQLT010000003.1:0-4997 GCA_045542815.1 Candidatus Scatosoma sp.
CGAACGTCGAAAATGCGGAAGACGCGGAAAAAGCAACCGAATATTTGAATCGCGTTGCGGAATATATCAAGACGTTCGACAAATTCAATATTCAGGCGATTTCGCTAGAAAACGGCTATAATATTGCACGGAACGCGGCGGAAGAGTTGATTGCAATCATCGAAGATTTCCTTTTCCTTGTGGAAAAGAAGCAGAAAGTGGACGTTGTCGCGACGTTAAAATCGGCGCGCAAGAAGCTCAAAGCGGCACAGGATAAATATTTCGTTTCCAAGTACGCAGAGACCTTAAACGCGTACACGGTACGCCTTATCGAAGCAATTAAAGCGGAAAGAACGAAAAATTCTTTGCTGGACACCGTAAAGAGTTTCTTCGGAAAAGCCAACGTAGGCAGCGAAGTATCGGAAGAAACGGTTGCGCTCTTCCAAGAGCTTAAAGCGACGTTGCAAGAAATGCTCGCGCAGCCCACGTATAATTTCTTTAGAATTGGGTATTACGTATATAAGCACCCCGAAGCGGATCTTAGCCAACTTCCCGCGGAAGAAGCCAACGAAATGGCATACGAGTTCTTGCAGGCAGACTACATGAACGCGTTTATGGAACTGGAAAAAGCGGCTGTGGAATATTCGATGGCGCAAACGCTCGCGAACAAGAAAGCGGCGATCATTGCTTTGGAAGAAGCCGTTGCGTTCTTCAAAGAAGGCAGCTTTACGTCGCAGCAGGCGTCGGAAGTTTGCAAAAAGCTGTCGAAAGCCGTACGCGCAGCCATCGATCCTTTGGCGGTTATCAAGGACAACGTTGCCTACACTTTCAGCGGCGCACTGCAAAGGGAAGTGGATAAATTCTTCTTCTATTTGAAGAATAACCCCAAGGAAGAAGCCCGTTTCGAACGCCAGACAGCGAAGCGCGAAGCTTTGATTGCGAAGGGAAAGAACGTGGATTGGAAGGTTGTTCCCAAGTTCATTATCGAACCCGAAAAGCAGATTGAAACGATTGTTTCCGTATTGGATCGCGTGATCAATAAATTCAAAGCGGACGTGGAATCTGCGGCGAATATTGACGCAGACAAACGCTGTATAGAGCTCGTCGATTACCTGAAAGAAAAAGCGTCGCAGGTCGTGTATAAACTCACCCCGCGCATTGCCAAGGAAAAGGCGATCAAGCTCATGGAAGAAGTGGGTATTCCCGAACCCAGAATTCGTTACAACCAGTATCCGTTCGAATTCTCGGGCGGTATGCGTCAGCGTATCGTTATCGCAATCGCCTTGTCGGCGAACCCCGACATTTTGATCTGCGACGAGCCCACTACGGCACTTGACGTTACCATTCAGGCGCAGATCTTGGAGCTTATCAATAAGCTGAAAAAAGAGCGTAACCTTTCCATTATCTTCATTACGCACGATTTGGGCGTAGTTGCGAACATGGCGGACAGAATTGCCGTTATGTACGCGGGCAAGATCGTGGAATACGGTACGGCGGAAGATATTTTCTACGATCCCCGTCATCCCTATACGTGGGCGTTGCTTTCGTCCATGCCCGACCTGGATACGAATGAAAAGTTGGACGCTATTCCCGGTACGCCGCCGAACATGATTTATCCCCCCGTAGGGGACGCGTTTGCGGACAGAAACAAATATGCAATGCAGATTGACTTTGAGATGCAGCCGCCTATGTTTGAAGTTTCGCCGACGCACTATGCGGCAACGTGGTTATTGCACCCGGATGCACCTAAAG
Source organism: Candidatus Scatosoma sp. (assembly GCA_045542815.1). Taxonomy (GTDB): domain Bacteria; phylum Bacillota; class Clostridia; order Christensenellales; family Borkfalkiaceae; genus Scatosoma. The sequence continues at coordinate 1,732 of JAZQLT010000003.1, forward strand.
TGGAAATTCCCAAAATCATTACCGAGCGCATCAAGCGCATGAAAGAGCAGGGAGGCGAGTAAGATGGAAAACAACGAAGTTTTGTTAAAAGTAGAACATCTTTGCCAGTACTTCCGCATGGGTAAAAAAGATCTTAAAGCGGTGGACGACGTCAGCTTTGAAATCAAAAAAGGCGAAGTTTTTGGGCTTGTAGGTGAATCGGGTTGCGGTAAAACCACCACGGGCAGATCGATCATCAAGTTATACGATATCACATCCGGAAACGTTTATTTCAAAGGACAAAGGGTGGGGGCAGGTACGCGTTCATATAAGGTTGCGATCTCCCAAGCCCGCAAGGAAGCGGCAGCGCAGATCAAGGCACTGAGAGCGGAACTGAAAGCCGATGAAAGCAAAAAAGCGGAGATTGACGCGAAGATTAAGGAAATCAACGAGAAGCTTGGTGCAGTCGTTGACGAAAACAGAGCGTTGATTCGCGAAGCGAATTCCGCTTGCCGTAACGTAGATAAAGAATATTCCGCAAAGCGCATTGCAGAGCTGGAAGAAGAATTTAAGGAAAAGTTTGCGGAAGCGGAAGGCGATGAAGTGGCGATGAAGGCTTTGCAAAGGGAATTTAATTCCCGCTATAAGGTAGCAAAAAAGAGCCGCCTTATTACGCAGATCCAGATGATTTTCCAAGATCCTATCGCGTCTTTGGATCCTCGTATGACGGTGCGCGATATCATTGCGGAAGGCTTGATTATCAACGGCGTTCGCGATAAAAAATACATCACGGAAAAGGTGTACGAGATTTTGGAAATGGTTGGTCTTGTCAGAGAGCACGCCGAACGTTACCCGCATGAATTCTCGGGCGGCCAGCGTCAGCGTATCGGTATTGCAAGAGCCATTATTATGCAACCCGAAATGATCATTGCAGACGAACCTATTTCGGCGCTCGACGTATCCATTCAGGCGCAGGTTATCAACCTGCTCAACGATTTGAGAGAGCGCTTGGGTCTTACCATTCTGTTCATTGCACACGACTTGTCCGTCGTTAAGTATTTCTCGGACAGAATCGGGGTAATGTATTTTGGTAAAATGGTAGAGCTTGCTTCTTCCGAGGAACTCTTCAAAAACCCGTTGCACCCTTATACCCGTTCGTTGCTGTCGGCAATACCTTTGCCCGATCCTCGCTATGAGAAGAAACGTACGAGAATTACGTATAACCCGATTGCCGAGCATAACTATTCGGTGAATCTGCCTTCCTTGCGCGAAGTAGCGCCCGGGCATTTCGTGTATTGCAACGACGAAGAAGAAGCGAAATATAAAGAGATGATCAAATAATCAAATAGGACGGATACAGCGTAGTGGAGCAGGATAAAAAAAAGGCGTGGATAAAATATCTCATTTGTTTTTGCGTAGGCGTGGGGATAATTTTTATTGTGTTTGCAATCAAGGGTTTTTCTTTCGGCGACGCCAAGAACAGCATGCAGCTATTGCACGACGCGTTTTTCTCGGCGGGAGCATTGATTATGCTCTTTGCTGCGTTGATGTTTCTTAGCGGTGAGGGTGCGTTTTGGGGAATCGGTTATGCGTTTCGCGGGTTGGCAAGAATATTTGTCCCCACTTTACGGCAAAATCACGAAACGTACGCACAGTACCGCGAACGCAAAGCGGCAAAGCCTAAGGAAAAAGGGGACCATGCACTCTTCTTTACGGGACTGTTCTTCTTTCTCGTCAGCTTGATTTTCTTGATAATCTGGTATCAATTATGAGTAAGAATATCTCTCGCTTTCGCGGGGGATATTTTTATATTGTCTTGTTTTTCGCTTGAAAAGTGCGCCGTTATCTGTTATAATATAGAAAATAAACAAAAGAAGGCAAGTATGGCAAAATTATATTTTAAGTACGGCGCGATGGGGTCGTCCAAAACAGCAAACGCGCTCATCACCAAATTTAACTATGAAGAACGCGGCATGAAGGTATGGCTGATCAAGCCGTCCATTGACGTGCGGGACGGGGTGGACGTCGTGCGCTCGCGTATTGGGCTTTCCGCTTGCGCCGATATCATGACGCCCGATAAGGACCTCTTTGAAGAATATCAAAAGCATTCCGATTGCGACGTAGTCATCGCTGACGAGTGTCAATTCTTTACTTCCGCGCAAATCGACCAGCTGCGCCGTGTCGTGGATAAGTTGGATATCCCCGTGCTTTGCTACGGTTTGCGAACGGACTTTTTGACCCACCTGTTTGAAGGCAGCCGCAGGCTCTTTGAAGTAGCAGATTCGGTAACGGAGATTAAGACCATTTGTACCTGCGGGAAAAAAGCGATCGTAAATGCCCGTATCGACGAGAAGGGGAGAATTGTTACCCACGGCGGGCAGATTATGCTCGGCGGTAACGATTCGTACGTCGCTATGTGTCATAGCTGTTGGCAAAATGCCATTGAGAAGCAAGCAAAGGACTAAAAAATATCAAATAAAGGAAAGGAAGGGCGGAAAAACCCTTCCTTTATATATAATATGGAAGGTATAAATTGTGCAGAAAGGGGAATAATCGGTAAAAAGTAAAGCATATACGCAAGAAAAAGACCAAATATTCCCATTTTACAAAAAAAACAAAATTTTTCAAAAAAAGTTCGTTTAAATGCTTGACAGACCTTTACAGATTTGATATTATAAATAGGCTGTGTAAAAACGCGTGTATAGGGTTGATGCGGGAAGTTACTGAAAATCCAAGGCAAAAAGCCGCTTTGGCAGATAATTTCCGTTGACAAAAGTGGGGGCTCGACTCCTGCGACTAACCGAGGCTTTTGCGGAAACGCTCGGGAAAAATAAAGAGTGTTTTTATTTTGCAAACACCTCGATACACACGGATAGGTTGATACAGCGAAATAAAATGTTAGTATAAACTAAAAGGAGTAACCAAATGGCAGTAGCAGCACAGAAAATCAGAATCAAGTTGGCGGCGTACGATCACGAGCTCGTTGACGAAGCGGCAAGCCGCATCGTAGAAACGATGAAGAAGAGCGGGGCAAAGATCTCCGGTCCTATCCCCCTTCCCACGGAAAGAGAAATCGTAACGATTCTCCGTTCCCCCCACAAGTATAAGGATTCCCGTGAACAGTTCGAAATGAGAACGTACAAGAGAATCATCGATATCTATTCCCCCAACGCAAAGCTTCTTGACTCGATCCACCTCCCCGCAGGCGTTGACATCAAGATCAAGCTCTGATAGACAAGCTGAAATTAATAACCAAATTTGCCGAGAAATACTTTCAAAGGTATTCG
>JAZQLT010000004.1:0-5480 GCA_045542815.1 Candidatus Scatosoma sp.
GATGCGAGCAGTTCAAGGAAGGCGCGGCTTTGCCGCAGGGAGTGTACTGAGCCGTACACGACCAAGGCAAAACGTAAGCCTGACGAAGAAATGCGACGCATATATGCGTTTTATTTAATCTTGTAAACCCAGCCGAACGTATCGTCCTTCTTCCCCCACTGTATGCCTGTGAGAATGTCGTACAGCTTCTTCGTAACCGCGCCGATTTTGCCGTCGCCAACCTTGTACTCCTTGTCGCCGTAAGCAAGCTTACCGATGGGCGATACTACCGCCGCCGTACCGCAGCCCCACGCTTCTTCCAGCTTGCCCCATTCCAACGCTTCCAAAAGTTCGTCCACGGACAGCAGTCTTTCCGTTACCTTATACCCCAACGATTTAAGCACTTCGATACAGCTCATACGCGTAATACCGGGCAGGATAGAACCCGTGAGCTTGGGCGTTACGATTTCGCCGTCGATTTTAAACATGACGTTCATCGCGCCCACTTCTTCGATATACTTTCTCTCCACGCCGTCCAGCCACAGCACCTGCGAATACCCTTTCTTCGCCGCGCGTTCGCCCGCTCTGGTACTTGCCGCGTAGTTCCCGCCGCATTTCGCGTACCCCGTGCCCCCGCGCACCGTTCTTACGTCTTCGCTTTCAATCATAATGCTGACGGGGTTGATCCCTTCCGCATAGTAGCTCCCGCTGGGAGAAGCGATCAGCATAAAGGTCGCGTTTTTCACCGCGTGTACCCCCAAAGCTTCGTCGTTGCCGAACAGGAAGGGACGAAGATACAGCGAAGTGCCAAAAGACTTGGGTACCCATCTCTCTTCCAGCTTCACGAACGTCGTGATGAGTTTGAGCATATCCTTTTCGGGCATCTGCGGCAAGCTCATACGCTCTGCCGAGCGGTTCATACGCTTGACGTTTTCCATGGGACGGAAAAGCTGTACCCCGCCGTCCTTGCGGCGGTACGCCTTCAAGCCTTCGAAAATTTCCGCGCCGTAGTGCAATACGGTGGAGGCAGGGTGCAGAGAAATTCTGCCGAACGGCTCGATTCTCGCGTCGTGCCAGCCAAGCTGTTCGTTCCAATCGACAAGCAGCATATGGTCGGTAAATACCTTTCCAAAACCCAGTTTACTCTCCGCGGGCATCACCCCCGGCGTTTGCGTTTTCGTAATTCTTACCTGCATACTTCCACCCCTTTGCATTCTATTCGTTTTTTGCATAAATAGAGCGCATATAATTTATTTGTAGAATAACAATATATTAGCACACCGCGCAAATTAAGTCAACGGTTTTTGCAAGCAAAAAACGGATTTTCCGTAAAAAATCCGTCTTTCTTCGTATATTTAATTCGTAGAATTACTCTTGCGTTTGGTCAAGCTCTGCGTCGCCCGAAAATTCTTCTTCGGACAGGTCTTCGATAAACGCTTCGTTCAAATCGTCGTACGCCGAAAGCATGGGCTTTACGTCCAAGCCCTTTTTGCGGTCGAAGTAGTTTTTGGTTATTTTAACGAGCAACCCGCTCAACAGCATCAAACCGATCAGGTTGGGCAGAGCCATCAGCCCGTTGAAGGTGTCGGAAATCGCCCAAGCAAGCTCCCCGTCGATGAGCGCGGACACGATAACGAGCAGGACGTAGAGCACTTTAAATACGGTGGTTGCGATCTTTCTGCCCTTTTCGCCCGTTTTGCGGAACAGGAAGTCTATGGATTTTTCCCCGTAGTACGACCAAGCCAAAATGGTGGTAAACGCAAACAGGGGCAAAATCGTGGAATATACGACCGTACCGAACATACCGAAAACACCTTCGAACGCCATCATGGAGACGTTGGTATCCACAGCGCCGGGCGCATACAGAACGCCGAGCATACCCGCTTCGTTGCCGAAGCTTACGAGCACCACGAGCGCCGTCAGCGTACAGATGATGAAGGTGTCGAAGAATACTTCGAAAATACCCCAAAGCCCTTGCTTTACAGGCTCGCGCGTGTCGGACGCGCTGTGCGCGATAACGGACGAACCCAGACCCGCTTCGTTAGAGAACACGCCGCGCGCAAGACCCTTTTGAATAATCTGTGCGAACGCATACCCGCCTACGCCCGCGAGCGCGGATTTGAACTCGAAAATGTTTTTGAAAATCAAGCCGAACGCCGTGCCGACCATGGTGATATTCGCAAAAATCACGACGAGCGCCATCAAAATGAAGAGCAAGGACATAAACGGAACGAGAATGGACGCCACTCTGCCGATGGACTTGATACCGCCGAGAATGATGAGCGCAAGCACCACCGCCACCGCGATACCTACGATAAGACCGATAATTTTATCGTCGCCGCTGATCGCGCCTTGGAAGGTGGACGAAATCTTATTCGTCTGCACACCGCTCATACCGATTGCCGCAAAGGTACAGAACACCGCCGCCATGACGGCGAGAATTTTGCCAAACCATTTCAGAAAGGAGCCGAGCTTGCCTTCCTTATGCATCATGCCGACACCTTCGGAAAGGTAGTACGCGGGGCCACCCGAAAAGTCGCCCGTCTTTTGGTCGCGTTTACGGAAATATAATCCGAGCACGTTTTCCGCATAGTTGGTAATCATACCGAAAAATGCGGAAATCCACATCCAGAACACCGCGCCGGGGCCGCCCGTCATGATTGCGGACGTAACGCCGACGATGTTCCCCGTACCTACCGTGCCCGAAATTGCCGTTGCGAACGCTTCGAACTGCGAAATGGAGTTTTCCTTCTTGGAAAGCCCTTTCTTCTTTTTGCCGATGCTCTTCACCGTAGGGATAATCGTTTCTCCCCACGAAGTGCCGAATTTACGCACCTGCATGCACTTGGTACGGACGGTAATCAAAATGCCCGTGCCCAAGATGAGTATGATCATCGGCCAACCCCATACGAGATTGTTGATGAACGAGTTTACCTTGGTGATACCTGCTATGATATTCTCCCACATACTAAAAACCTCCACTGCCCGCTTGCGGGCAAAAAATAAAAACGGAGCGGTCTGCACCACTCCGTCAAAGCCTGATTTTTCAAAACCAAGGGGGCAGGTATGCGTTGAACGCATAATTTAGCCCGTATCTTGTCTTCAAAAAAGCCGTCTCTGTCCTTTTGCCTGAGAGATTGGCGGGAAGATCCCGCTTTGCCCCTTCGGCAGTCAAGTAAATGACCTTCTCCGGAGTGCTATCCGATTACAGTTCCCGCCCTTTCGGACACCTGAGAGATTCACTCCTTCGGTCGGACGCGCTTCATCCGTCTTCTGCAATCTTCGTATAGCGTAGCTTGGTAGTTATCTTATCACAAAGAAACGCGCCTTGTCAACGCTTTGAAGAGAGATTTTCGCGTTTTTTTTACTTTTATCGCAAAATTCTCCCCTTTATTCGTTGGCTTTTTTCGTTCGTTCGTGTTATAATAATAAAGATATCAATAATTTGAGAGGGAATTTTATGATTGAAAAAACCTATTCGTTTGAAAAAGACGGCAAAACCAACGACGTTTATACCCTGCGCAACAAAGCGGGTATGGAAGTGGATATTCTCACCTACGGCGGGAGAATTTTGCGTATCCTTGCGCCCGATCGAAACGGTAAAATGGGCGATTGTATCGTAGGCTGTAAAACGCCCGAAGACTACTACGGGGGCAACCCTTACTTCGGCGCAACCATCGGCAGATTCGGCAACCGTATCGAAGGCGCGCGTTTCAGTATCAACGGCACGGAGTATAACATCGAGCCCAACGAAGCGCCCAACACGCTCCACGGCGGGTATTCTTCCAACTTCGACCGCGTGGTTTGGAACGCGGAAATCCAAGACGATCGTTTGGTGCTCTCCCACCTTTCCCCCGACGGCGCGGGCGGTTTTCCCGGCAATTTGGACGTAAAGGTATGTTTCTCCCTTTCCGACGAAAACGAACTCAAAATCGAGTACCTTGCCGTATCCGATAAGGACACGGTATGCAATCTCACCAACCATTCCTATTTCAATATCGGCGACGACGACACGGTTTTGGTGCAGGAGCTCATGATCAATTCCCGTCAAATGACCCCCGTGGACGAACAGCTTATCCCCCACGGCGAATACATGGATATCGACGGCACGCCGTACAGCTTCTTGCCTGCGAAAAAGCTCGGCAAGGATATGTTCTCGGACGCAAAGCTCATCAAGCAGTGCAACGGGTACGATTTTAATTACTGTTTAGACCGTATCGGCAAGGGCTTAGAGCATTTTGCCTACGTATATGACCCCAAATCGGGCAGAAGAATGGACTGCTACACCACGCTCCCCGGCGTACAGCTTTACACCGCGTGCGGAACGGGCGGGTTTAAGGGCAAAAAGGAATACGTGAACCACTGCGCACTCTGTTTGGAAACGCAGGGCTATCCCAACTCCCCCAACTGCCCCGAATACCCTTCCACGCTTTTGAAAGCCGGCGAGCAGTATCACGAAATCACCGTGTATAAATTCTCGGTAAAGTAAAACAAAAAAATAGGCGAAAGTCATTCATGTTCAAAGCACTGTTGACAAAATTAAAAGAAGCCACCGTGTCGGTTTTACCCGTCGCGGTGATTTTGCTTGTTTTAAACTGCACGCCGCTCGTCAATTTCTCTTTGACGGAAACGCTGGTGTTCCTTTGCAGTGCTTTGGCGTTGATTTTGGGCATTTCCCTGTTCAATCTCGGCGCGGATATCGCCATGACCCCCATGGGCGAACAGATCGGCTCGTCGCTCCCCAAATCGGGACGGTTTAAGACCTTGATTTTCGTCTGTTTCCTTATGGGGCTGTTCATCACGATTGCAGAGCCGGACCTTTCCGTACTCGCATCGCAGGTCGCGGGGGTGATCGACGGCACTCTGCTCACCGTATGTATCGGCGTGGGCGTAGGCTTATTTTTGGTGCTGGGCATTTTGAAAATCGTTTTCCGCATTTCCCTTTCCGCCCTGCTTACTTTCTTTTATATGCTCTTGTTCGCGCTCGTTTGTCTTGTCTTAATCGGCGGGAACGAGCAGTTTCTCCCCCTTGCATTCGATTCGGGCGGGGTTACCACAGGCCCGATCACCGTGCCCTTTATCATGGCGCTCGGCGTGGGCGTTTCAGCGAGTCTCGGCGACAAAAAAGACCGCGAGTCCAGCTTCGGGTTTATCGCGCTTTGCTCTATCGGCCCTATCCTTGCCGTCATGCTCCTTGGCGTGTTTGCGAAAAACGAGCTCTCCTACGCACTTCCCGATTATTCCATGGACGGGCATTTAAGCGCGCTTACCGCCACGATTGTGCATACCATGTACGAAGTGAGCGTAGCTTTGCTCCCTATCGTAGTCTGTTTCTTTATCTTACAGGCGCTGTTTATAAAGCTCCCTAAAAAGCGTATATTACAAATCGTCGTGGGTATTTTCTACGCCTTCTTCGGGCTGGTGATTTTCCTTTCGGCGGTTACCGTGGGCTTTATGCCGATCGGCTATAAATTGGGTACGCAGCTTGCGGAAGGCAGCCC
>JAZQLT010000005.1:0-4535 GCA_045542815.1 Candidatus Scatosoma sp.
CCGACACGCTTTCATAGACGGGCGTACGCTCTTGCAAAAGTCTTTTCAAGCGGTCTTGCAGGCTCTCTTTGCCCGTTTGCAACAGCGGTCTTGTTCCGTCTGCCTGTAAACGCTGCGTAAGCGTTTCGAGCGTAGCGCGCAGGAATACGATTTTACCGTTTATCTTTAACAAGTCGGTGTTTTCCCGTTTGAGCACCAGCCCTCCGCCCGTAGAAATAACCAGCCCGTCTTGCCCCGCAAGCTCCTTTACCACTTCCGTTTCTATTTTACGAAAATACGCTTCGCCCTGCCGCTCGAAGATATCCGAAATCCTGCCGTATTTTTCCACGATAACGCCGTCCGTGTCGCACGGGCGCATGCGCGTAAGCTCTGCGAGCTTGCAGCCCACCGTACTTTTCCCCGCGCCCATCATGCCGCATAAAATCAGGTTCATACTTCACCCCAAGCGTTTATTAGTTTTTCAACCCCGCCATTGCCGCGATATAGCTCCCTGCACCGAACCCGCATACCACGCCTTTGCAAACTTCGGAAAGTACGCTGTTCTTGCGGAAGGCTTCCCGCGCGTGCACGTTGGACATATGCACTTCCGCAACGGGAATATCGATTGCCGCGATTGCGTCGCGAAGCGCATAGCTGTAATGGGTGAATGCGCCTGCGTTGAGCAAAATTCCGTCGCACGAGCGGGTCAAGTACGCTTCGTGGAGCTTGTTGACCAGCTCTCCTTCGATATTGCTTTGATAAAACTCTACGCTGTCGCCGTTTGCCTTTGCAACCGCGGCGATTTTTGCGTTCATTTCGTCCAGCGTTTCTAAGCCGTAAACACTTTTCTCGCGCTTGCCCGTAAGGTTGAGATTGACTCCGTTTATTACCAAAAATTTCATAACCGTCCGTCCTTTTTTTATCTTCCTAAAAATTTTTTATATAAAGTTTCCGCTTCTTGATCCGAAGGCGTTTTACCTAAGTACAAGCAATCGGCAAAATACGCTTGATAAAAAAGCATCGCTTCGCCGTTGAGCGTTTGCAATCCCGCACCTTCCGCAAGCCGCAAAAATTCCGATTGCTTCGGCGTATAAATCAAATCCACCGCGTGCATTGCGCCCGCGAACGCCTTGGGCGTTACGGGGGAAAGACCTTCCGTGTCGTGCATACCCACGCCTGTACAGTTGACAAGTATATCGTACCCGCCCGCTTCGGGATCGATCGCCGCTGAAACGCCAAGCTCGTTGCAAAGCTCTTGCAGTTTTTCCTGCCGTCTTTGGTACACCCAAACACGCGCGCCCGCCTGCTTCAACGCCGCCGCCGAGCTTCTGCCCGAACCGCCGCCGCCGAGAATAAGTACCTTTTTATCCTTGACTTCCATGCCCGCTAAGCGAAGCATAAGTAAAAATCCCGCGCCGTCCGTGTTATATCCCTTGCCCGTTGCCGTAACCACGGTATTCACCGCACCGAACGCAAAAGCGTCGCCGACGACTTCGTTTAAATATCCCATCACGTCCCGCTTATAGGGAATGGTAACGTTAAACCCGTCGAAATCCCCTAAAAGGCGGCGCATAACCCCGTCAAAATCCTGTTTTTGCACGGAAAAGTTTTCGTATTCGCATTCCACACCCCATTCCTTTAAAATAAAGGTATGTATCTGCCCGCTCACCGATTTAGAGACGTCCTTACCGACCAGCCCCAAGCGCAATTTTTTACCGTTCATCGCGTACATGCCCCTTAGTAATAGGATTTTATCCCCAGCTTTTCAAAGAAATCGGGGAAAGAGATCGCGCAGCATTCGGGACGATAAACGTTCCCGCCGTTTTCGCTTGCAATCAGCGCAACCGCGCCCGTCATGGCGATACGGTGATCGAGATAACTGTCGATATCCCCGCCTGCAAGCTTTTTCTTACCGCGAATGATAAACCCGTCGGGGAGCTCTTCGCAATCCCCGCCGATATTTCTAATCAGCTCCGCCGTCGTACGGATACGGTCGCTCTCTTTCACACGCAGCTCTTTCGCGCCCGTGATACGGCTTTCCCCGTCCGCAAACGCGCAAAGCAACGCCACGAGCGGCAGCTCGTCAATCATCGACGGCACTAGCTTTTCCGTAAGCTCGATTGCCTGCATATCGGATTTTTCCACCAAAATATCCGCCGTTTCTTCTCCGCCCGAAACCCGCTTATTCAAAAGCGAATATTTCACGCCCAAGCGGTCGAACGCCGTCAAAATCCCCGTACGCGTGGGGTTAATGCCTACGTTTTTGCACAGCGTTTTTCCCTTCAACGCACCGAGCGCCATGAAATACGCCGCCGAAGAAATATCGGACGGAACGCATACGTCCACCGCGTGCAACACGCTCTTTTTCACCGTTACCGTGTTCCCGTTTTCCTTTATATCCGCACCCATGGCGGCAAGCATACGCTCGGTGTGGTCGCGGGATTTGACGGGCTCGGTTACCGAAGTTTCCCCGTCTGCGGAGATCCCCGCAAGGAGCACCGCGCTCTTTACCTGCGCCGAAGCCACGTTAATCTTCACTTCTGCGCCCTGCAAGGGCTTGGGTGCTACGTACACAGGCGCGTGCCCGTCCGTGGTTTTAATATCCGCGCCAAGCAACGCCAAGGGCTCTGCCACACGGTTCATAGGCCTTGAAGAAAGGGATTCGTCCCCATATAATTTCGCGTCGATTTCCTTACCCGCCACGTACCCCGTCAAAAGCCGAATAGTCGTGCCGGAGTTTCCGCAGTTAAGCTCCGTACCCCGACGGAAATGGGGGGTACCTTCCACGCGCAGAGTCGTGCCTTCCACGTCGATCTTCGCACCAAGCGCGCGCATACAACGGCAGGTGGAAACGCAGTCTTCACCCATAAGAGCGTTGGTGATCACCGCGCCGCCTTCCGCACCTGCATTCAGCATAATTGCGCGGTGGGTTACCGACTTATCGCCCGGAAGCTCAAACTCCCCTTCAAAATATTCTCTCGATTGAATTCGCTGCATACCTGCTATCTCCCTTCGTTAGAAGTTGCTTTTATCAACGCGTTTTTATACTCTTCAAAGGGCAGGGAAAACGTTGTCCATTCGTCCTTATTTTTCGCTACCGCCATTTGGATTTTTCCGTCGTCTTTGTTCTTTTTGTCCGCCTTGGCTTTCTCGGCGTCCGTTCCCAGCGAAGAGAGATCTACGCTCGGTTTCGGCTGAATTTCAATTGCCTTTTCCACAACGGAAAGCAATCGCTCGCCATACGCTCTGTCGCAAACCCCTGCCTCGATTGCCATACGCGTTTCAAACAGCATGCCGTACAGAACGCTCTCGCCGTGCGAAAGTCCGCTTGTAAGCTCGATCGCGTGCCCCGTCGTATGCCCGACGTTTAAAGACTTGCGCTCGCCCGTTTCCTTTTCGTCCGCTTCCACCACGCGCGCCTTATGCGCCACGCAAGCCGTAATCAGCGTTTGTAAAAAGCCGATATCCGTGAGCTTATCCGTGTTCTTTTCAAGCAGGTCGAAAATTTCTCCGCTAAGCGCGGCATACTTCACGATCTCGCCCACGCCGCATTTGATTTCCCTTTTAGGAAGCGTCTGTAAAAAGGTTGGGTCGATGAGCACTTCGCAAGGCTGATAAAAAGCCCCGACAATATTTTTCACGCCGCCAAGATCGACCGCCGTTTTCCCGCCGACGCTGCTATCCACCTGCGCCAAAAGAGTCGTAGGGATCTGCACGCAGGAAATTCCGCGCATATACAGCGCCGCCGAAAGACCCCCGATATCGCCGACCACACCGCCGCCTACGGCGAACAGTCTGGAGCTTCGATGCAACCCTGCCCCCGTCATTTTCTCTAAAATCGCGTACAGGGACGAAAAATTTTTATTCTCTTCGCCCGCGGGAAGCACGAAAATCTCCGTGCCCTGAAAATACTTTTCAAACCATGCCTGATACAGTGCAAATACGTTAGAATCGGTTACGACGAAATTCTTTTGCCCTTGCGTTAGAAGGGGCAAACGGCTTTCTACCGCGTCCGTACCTATATATATCTTGCCTTCCATGGAAGGCGTTTTTATCTCGATCTTTTTCATAATTTTTGATAGCGTTCTATCACTTCTTCCATCGTATCCCCGCCAAGGCGCGCCGCTACGGCGTTTGCGAGCACTTCGGCAACCACCCCTTCGGCAATCACTTCCAAAGCAAAGATCGCGCACACGTCGCTGCGTTCGGACGCGGCAACCGCTTGCTCTCTCGTAGCGTAATCTACCGTCTGCAAGCCTTTCATAAGCGTGGGAATGGGCTTCATCGCCGCGCGGAGCACGATCTCTTCCCCGTTCGACATTCCCCCTTCAATCCCGCCCGCGCGGTTGGTGTTACGGTAAAACCCGCGCGCTTCGTCATAGAAAATCTCGTCGTGGATTTCTCTGCCGCTCTTTTCCGCCACGGAAAAGCCTGCGCCAATCTCTACGCCCTTGATCGCCTGAATACTCATAAGCGCCCCTGCAAGCTGGGCGTCCAGCTTGGTGGCGTAGGTCATCACGCTTCCGAACCCGCTCTTCAAGCCTTTTACCCGAATT
>JAZQLT010000006.1:0-5629 GCA_045542815.1 Candidatus Scatosoma sp.
GCACTCGAAAAATCGGTAACGAATTTCATACCTGCGTCTGCCGTTGCCGTATTTTTAAAGGTAGAATATTTGATTTCCGTATGCGTTGCCGCATAAATAACGTCGCTGACTACCGCGCTTGCCGTAGGGAATGCGCCCGCGCCCTTGCCGTACAGCATGATATCGTCCAGTGCGTCGCCGCGAAGATATACCGCGTTATACGCGTCGTTTACGCTTGCGAGCGGGTGCGAAGACGGGATAAAGGTAGGATGTACGCGCACTTCCACGCCCTTTTCGCTGTTTTTGCCAATCGCAAGAAGTTTGAGGGTATAACCGAATTCCTTACCGATTGCGATATCCTTTGCGCTGACCGCCGTGATCCCTTCGCGATATACTTTCGTATAGGGCACTTTCGTATGGAACGCCATGGACGAAAGAATGGAAAGTTTATAGGTGGAGTCGAACCCTTCCACGTCGTTGGTGGGATCGAATTCCGCATACCCAAGCGCCTGCGCTTCTTTGAGCGCCGCCTGATAGTCCGCGCCGTCCTGCGTCATTTTCGTAAGGATATAGTTGGTCGTGCCGTTGACAATACCCATCATCTCCGTAACGTGGTTTGCCTGCACGCCGTCCAAAAGAGTGCGGATAATGGGAACGCCGCCTACACAGCTCGCTTCATAATACAAGCCGCAGGAATTGCGCTTTGCAATGCGTTCCAGCTCGTGCGAGAATTTGCTGATCATTTCCTTGTTCGCCGTAACGACCGTCTTGCCTTCTTTGAGCGCCATCATAACAAATTCTTTTGCGATACCCACGCCGCCGATCGTTTCGATGACGATATCAATCGCAGGATTTGCCACCACTTCGGCAATGCTGCCTGCAATGCATTCTTCGGGAACGCCGAGCTCTTTCAATCTTTCCTTATTTTTGTCAAGCACGCTTTCCACGACAATGTCCACGTTTTGCGTTTTTAAGTAGAACTCTCTATGATCCACGAGCGTTTTATACGTACCGCCGCCGACAACGCCAAGCCCTAAGATTGCAACGCCAACTCTCTTTTTCATATTCCTATCCTCCACTGTGCTTTATATTTATCGGGACAAATCCGCATTCAACGCGTACCTGCCCCCTTTCTTTTAATTTTCTTGTGTATTTAAATCGTATAAATACTTCAAACCCTTCAAGGTCAACAGCTTATCGACCACGTCGATCCCTTCGATCTCTTTGGAGATGATATTGCTAAACCCGCCCGTAGCAATCGTCTTCACGACGGGACATTTGAGTTCTTTTTTAATCTTTTTGACGATATATTCGACAAGCCCTGCAAAGCCGAACACGATCCCTGCCTGCATATTCGTTACCGTGTTTTTCGCAATCACGCTCTTGGGCGCTTCGATCTCTACGCGAGGGAGCTTTGCCGTGCCGTTTACAAGCGAGTCCAAAGACCCCTTAATCCCCGGTGCGATGACACCGCCGATAAATTCGTTGTTTGCGCTGATAATATTAAAGGTAGTCGCCGTACCGAAATCCACCACGATCATGGGCACACCTTCGCCGTAGCCGACGATTGCCGAAACGCAGTTCACGATTCTGTCCGCGCCCACTTCGCGCGCGTCGTCGCAGCGGATATTCAAGCCCGATTTCAATCCCGGCGCAATATGGAGCGCCTGAATATGCAAATACAAATCGCACATTTTATCGATGGTATAATCGAGCGACGGAACGACGGAAGAAATAATCCCCCCTTCGATCTCCTGCGCACTGACCCCGTTGGTGGCAAGCATACCCGTGAGCTGCGCACCGTACTCGTCCGAAGTCTTTTTTAAATCCGTGGCTACACGGAAGGAGAATTTCAGCTCGTCCCTGTCAAAAATCGCATATTTAATATTCGTATTCCCAATATCGATACAAATGATCATAGCTTACCTTCTTTTCCCTTTGAACTGTTTTTCCACTACTCTATATACCGTATGAAGTCCGGGCGCCACCAGTAAATTGATTGCAAACTCGATAAAGAAGTTAAAGGTAACAAGCCCTACGAGAATATACATAAACACGTTCATACCGCTCGACATCAAAGCAATCGTATCCCACATGCAAAGACAGCCGAGAATAAACAGCCCCGTATTGATAACGGGCACCGTGCCTGCCGCTACGAACACCGCCGCATAGCGATTCTTCTTTTCAAGAAGGTCAAACAGCCAACCCGCAACAAAGCCCGCAACCGTTGTCTTTACCAAACAAATCATCGTCGTGATAAAGGGACTGTTCGTCCAAATGATATAATAAAATCCCGCAGGCGCTAAAATAACCTGTATTAAGACGACAACGCCGCTCGCAAACCCTAAAAACGCGCCCGCCCAACGCCCTAATACAATCGCGCCGAGTACAAGCGGAATTAAGGTAAAATTCAAGGTTACAGCCCCTATCGTGAAGGAGCCGCCAAAAGCCTGTAAAACGATGACGAGCGCGAGCAGAATTGCCAGTGCCGTAACGTTTTTCGCCGAGAAAAAACCACTCTTTTTCATAATAGCCTCCATCGAGTTCATAAGATACCCGCAGAAATATATATTTCTATCCGTAAATCCTTTTTACGGTCAAACTGCAAGCGCATATTTGCCAAGATATACTTCAAGACAGTATCATTATACCGCATTTTTGCAATTTACGCAACAAAATGAAAGGGGAAAAACTGCGAAACCGCAGATTTTTTCTTATAAGCAATGCATTTTCGGGCACAAAAGCCTGCGTTTTGGAATACTATGTAATAGAAAGACAAAACCGCAGGTATTCCCGATAAGGAGAACGCTCCAAATCGGAACAAAAAGTCGATTACATACCCCTGCGGCAAGACACAGGAGGTTTTTTATGAATTGTTGCTCCCAGGGTAACGTTACCCTTTGGATCCTTATCGCTTTGCTTGTCCTTGGCTCGAAAGACGGCTTCTTCTGCTCGAACGTGTTTAGCGGCTGTGGATTGCCCATCGTGGCTGCCCTTCTCTTCTGCCTTTATAAAAACGGCACGTTAGCGTCCATTCTCACTCCGCCTTGTAACTGCGGTTGCAGTTGCGGCTGCCATTGATTTCTTCTCCTTTTCTCCTTAATTGCTCTATAAAAACAGGGTCGGTTCTCCCGACCCTGTTTTTTAGTTTTCTTCATTCCAAGACGGAATATACTCGCTCGGCTTATATCCCGTACCGTCAATGACGATATACCCCGACCCTTCCGTCAGCGTATAGCTTTCCGTTGCCGTATAAACGGTCAAAATCACCGCTCTGCCGCCATCTACTTGCCATTGGGCCTTGGGCACTTCCTGCAAGGTAAGCCCGTTCAAATATTCTTTGAAAATCTCTATTTCCGCCAGCTCTTCCGTTTCCAAGACCACTCTTGGCGGTTCGGGATTGCAACCCACGATTATCTCCGTTTTTACCTTTTGCACTTCGCCTAAATTCTCAATCCACGGCAAGACTTCTTTGGCTTCCACCGTAGGCAAGGGATAGTAATCGTAAAGCGCGTACGCGGAGAAACACAGCTCCCCTTCGTCGATCCAAGTTTTCTTCTCCATGGCATACAGGGTCGCACCCACCGTCTCCGTAAGGGGCTTAAACGAGCCGTCTTGAGATACCACGTATTGGGGAAGCTCCACACTCACGTATTTGCTCCGCTCAGGCAGATACCAACCCGCCTGCCGATATTCCAGCAGCGTAATGGGCGCGCCGAACTTCTCCACGTCCGTGATTTCTCCGCCTTGGATCACCGCCGTGCTCGGATAGGTTTCCCGAATCAGCAGCTCGCCCGTAAAGAAAACGGTGATCTGATCGCCCGCCAAAAGGGGCGCGAGATCGTATTCTTCCAAATCGAAGAAAGGCAAGCACCCGTTAAGCAGCGGCGTAGCCGTTCCTTCCTCGTAAAGTCCGTAATCGTAACCGACCGTAAAAGTCGCGTACTCATCGCAAACCGTGGGGCTACCCGTTGAAGAGTCGGAAGTCGGCAAAAGCGCGCAAGCCGACAGACAGCCTGCCGTAACCAGCGCACATAACCATGCAAAAAACCGTTTCATAGCTTATCCCCCTTTTCTTTTACTCTATCACAATTCGTTAAAAAGTTAATAGTCTTCTGAAAGAAAATACGCTTGCAGAGCGATGATCGTTTTTCCGTCCTTGATCTCGCCTTTCCCCAGCATTTCCCGCGCTCTTTCCAGCGGGATATACTCCGCGTCCAAAAACTCGCCTTCGTCCAGGTGCGCCGAGACTTTTTCCCCGTCGTACGCGCGGTAGATATAAATTTTTTCGTCCGTGTAACCGGGAGTGGGATAATTGACAAACAAAAGCTCTAACCGCTTCGCCCGTACCCCCGCTTCTTCTTCCAGTTCCCGCGCGGCGGCAAGCATGGGGTCTTCCCCCTTTTCGAGTTTGCCTGCGGGAAGCTCGTAGAGACTCTCGCCGTACGCATAGCGATACTGACGGACAAGCAAAACTTTCTCATCTTCCACGTACAGCACACACGCACCCCCGCTGTGTTCGACGATCTCTCGAATGCAGGGCTCACCGTTAGGAAGCTCTGCGTCATCGCGGCGAAGCTTTAAAATTTTGCCCTCGTAGATATAGTTCTTTTTGACCGTTTTTTCTATATAATCCATAAACGCGCTCCTTTTTCGCTATCATTATAGCATAAAAAAGAAAAATAATAAATAATTTTGACAAAATATCTTGATTTTGTGCGCTTTTTTATGTATAATATAGAGACTAAGCGGACGGGAGTTTTCTCTGCCCGCAAAAAAACGCAAAACGCAAAACAGGCTTTCAGGAGTTATACAAATGCAAATTCAAGGCGAAACGTCCGTCAATAAACTCATCGTGCTGTTCGTGTTCGATAAAATGGAGACCGCGCTTTCCGAACGCACCATTCTCGAAATGTGCTGTTCGGGAAACAACTGGCTCAATTACATGGACTGCAAGGAGCTTTTACCCCGTCTTTTGGACGACGGGTTTATTTGCCGTATTTCTTCTCCCGAAGAAGAGCCCCTTTACGCAATCACGGGCGACGGACGGGAAAGCTTGAACAGCTTTTATATCAATATTCCCAAGAGCATTCGCGAAGAAATTTCCGCGTTCGTCAAAAATAACAGCGGAAAGCTGCGCAACCGTCAGGAGTGCAAGGCCGATTACTATCAAAACGTGGACGGCACCTACACCGTCTTTTTGAAAATTATCGCACCCGTTCAGCCTATGTTAGAGCTGAAATTCGTCATTCCCGACAAAAAGACCGCGCAGAATATCTATAAAAATTGGGAAAGCAAGGCGTCCGACCTGTATTCCGCTATCTACGAAACACTGGTGGATTAAATCCGCTTGAATACGCCCCCTCTTATCGGAGTTGAGGCGAAAAAATCAAAAAGGAAGGTAAATATCATGTTCACTTATTCTACAAAAGGCACCTGTTCCAGACAAATTCTTTTCGACGTTGACGAAAATAATAAAATGCACAACGTCCGCTTTATCGGCGGTTGCAGCGGTAACCTGCAAGGCATCGCGAAGCTCGTGGAAGGCAAGGACATCGACGAAGTCGATACGCTCCTGAAAGGCATTCGTTGCAGGGGGAACACTTCCTGCCCCGATCAGCTTTCCCAAGCAGTCGGCGAATACAAGGCA
>JAZQLT010000007.1:0-5838 GCA_045542815.1 Candidatus Scatosoma sp.
GTAATTTTTTTCATAAAAGCTCTCCGAATAAAAAAATTTTTGGAATAATATATTATATGAATGCCCATTTATAATTGACAATTGGGAAAATTCGTATTATAATTGATAGGCTATATTGGTGTACTACACGCAATCGAACGAAAAGCGGGGTTAAATATTTATGGAAATGCAAAAGACGTACAATCCAAAGGATTTTGAAGACAGAATTTACGCCGATTGGGAACAATCGGGGTATTTCCGCGCGGAAATCGACGCGGAGAAAGTTCCGTTTACAATTATGATGCCGCCCCCCAACATCACGGGGCAGCTCCACATGGGCCACGCCATGGACGCTACCATGCAGGATACGCTCATTCGCTTTAAGAGAATGCAGGGCTACTGCGCGCTGTGGCTTCCCGGCTGCGACCACGCGTCAATCGCAACGGAAGTAAAAATCGTTGAAAAGATGAAAGCGGAAGGGGTAACGAAGGCGGATATCGGCAGAGACGGCTTCTTGGTCCGCGCATGGGATTGGAAAGAGCAGTACGGCAACCGTATCATGCTCCAACAGCGCAAAATGGGCACTTCGTGCGATTGGTCCCGCCAAGCGTTCACTATGGACGAAAAATGCTCCCGCGCGGTTCGCGAAGTCTTTGTAAACCTGTACGAAAAAGGGCTTATCTATCAGGGCGATAGGATTATCAACTGGTGTCCTTGCTGTAAAACCGCGCTTTCGGACGCCGAAGTTGAGTACGCGGAAGAAGGCGGGCATTTCTGGCACCTGCGCTATCCCGCAACGGACGGCAGTGCGGACGTAATCGTGGCAACCACCCGTCCCGAAACCATGCTCGGCGATACCGCAGTGGCAGTGCACCCCGACGACGAACGCTATAAAGCGCTCGTTGGCAAAACGTTGAAATTGCCCTTGACGGACAGAGAAATTCCCGTTGTAGCCGACGAATACGTCGATCCCGCGTTCGGTACGGGCTGTGTAAAAATTACGCCCGCGCACGACCCCAACGATTTTGAAGTGGGCAAGCGCCACGCGCTCCCCGTAATCCGCGTCATGAACGACGACGGCTCTATGAACGAGCTTGCGGGCAAATATCAGGGCTTGGATAGATACGAAGCGAGAAAGCAAATCGTTGCCGACCTTGAGAAAGGTGGCAATCTCGTAAAAATCGAAGCGCATACCCATAACGTGGGGCATTGCTACCGCTGTCATTCGACGGTAGAGCCTATCGTTTCCAAACAGTGGTTTGTAAAAATGGAACCGCTTGCAAAACCCGCAATCAACGCGGTGATGAAAAACAAAGTCAAATTCGTCCCCGAACGTTTCTCGAAGATTTATTATAATTGGATGGAAAACGTGCGCGACTGGTGTATTTCCCGCCAGCTTTGGTGGGGGCACCGTATCCCCGTATGGTACTGTCAGGACTGCGGGGAAGTCATTTGCACCAAGGACGACCCTAAGGCTTGCCCCAAGTGTCAAAGTGCACACCTTCGACAAGACGAAGACGTGCTGGATACTTGGTTCTCGTCCGCGCTTTGGCCCTTCTCCACGCTCGGTTATCCCGAAATGACGGAAGATTATAAGTATTTCTATCCCACCGACGTGCTCGTAACCGGCTACGATATCATTTTCTTCTGGGTTGCCAGAATGATTTTCTCAGGGATAGAGCACACAGGGAAAGTGCCTTTCCATGACGTCCTTATTCACGGCATTATCCGCGACGAACAGGGCAGGAAAATGAGCAAATCGCTCGGCAACGGCATCGACCCGCTGGAAATTATCGAAAAATACGGCGCAGACTCCCTGCGTTTGTCCTTGCTGACAGGCGTTGCACCCGGCAACGACACCCGCTATTCGGACGCGAAAGTCGAGTCTTGCCGAAACTTTATCAATAAGCTTTGGAACGCAGCCCGCTTCGTGCTCATGAACGCGGAAGGTAAGAAAATTCCCGCAATCTCCGAAGTCAAGCTCGCGCCCGCGGATAAGTGGATTATTTCCAGATTGCAAAACTGCATCCGCGAAGTTACCACCAACTTGAATAAATACGAGCTGGGCGTTGCAAGCGACCTTGTAACCGGCTTCGTTTGGGACGACTTCTGCGATTGGTATATCGAGCTTTCCAAACCCGCGCTCTACGGCGAAGACGAAACGAGAAAAGCCGACGCGCTCTCCGTGCTCTGCTTCGTTCTGGAAAACGCGCTCAAATTATTGCACCCGTTCATTCCTTTCGTAACCGAAGAAATTTACGCCAACCTGCCGAATACCAAGGGCAGTATCATGGTCTCCGACTTCCCCAGATATAATTCCAAGATGTCGTATAAAAAGGAAGCCAAAGCCTTTGAAGGCGTCATGGAAATCATTAAGGCGGTCCGCGCGATGAAAAAAGACGCCGATTGCCCGCCTTCCAAGAAAGTAGAGCTGAATATCGTTACCGAAAGCAAACGCCTTATTCAGGTCAATAAAGACTGTATCATGAAGCTGTCGGGCGCAAGCGCGCTCAACTTCGTGGAAAATAATGCAGAACTCGGCAAAACGGTGTCGTCCGTAACCGAAATTGCACAAATCTACGTGCCCTTAGGCGAACTTGTCGATATCGAAAAGGAAAAGGCAAGATTGTCCGCCGAAATCGAGCGTATCGACGGCGAAATCGCCCGCGCGGAAGGGAAACTCAATAACCCCAACTTCGTAGGCAAAGCCCCCGCAAAGCTCGTAGAAGCGGAAAAAGAAAAGGTCAAAAAATATCAGGATATGAAAGCGAAGTGCGTTGCACAGCTTGAAAGTTTGTAAAGATAACGCCCCCGACCATTGTCGGGGGCGTTTCAATATAAGTTTTTAACACGTTTATCAACGGTATTTAAATTTAGAGTAATTCCACGCGTGCAATTTCTTCTTTAAATTGCTTAATGCACTGATTAGTCTTTTTCAATTCAAAGGAATTTTTAACCACACGGATAGGAGTAATAATAATCCCCAAAGGAATGGAAATAATTGCTACAATCAATTTCATAAAGAATCCATCTTTGCGATATACTCCGTCTTCTGTAACGGTATAAGTTGCGCCATGCTCTTCTTCATATTCGTTATGGGCTTGTTCGGCTTTTTTCCATCCAGAAAATGCGTTGTAAATACCACAGAAGAAAATAGCATATCCAATATCCGTAGCAAAGTCAGAGGGATCAAGAAAAGCTGCTACTGCTAAAAACACCCCTAATGAGTATAAAATACAATTAATTATGATAAATTTAAGTAAGGAGCTTTTTTTGGATTGGGAGTCTTCAAGGCTGGTGTTTAATGCTTTTATATAGCAAGGGATGCATAGTGTTCCGAAAATGTCGTGCAAAGCAGACGTTGCTTCTGTGCAGGTTTTACATACACCAGCGTTACATGCATTGCATAACGCTGTAACCTCTTTATTGTGTCTTTGGCATTTCATAATATTTTCCTCCAAAATTAGAAATATTTTTACTAAGTAAAGTCATTATACAGTATATTTTTTACTTTGTCAAGAATTTTAAGTATTTTTTTTAGTAAAATAAATAAAAAATTTTAGCAAAGAATTAAAATTAATGAAAAGGGAAAATGCTACTAATATGAAGCTTAGAATTAAAGAATATCGAGAAGAAATGCAATTGACGCAACGAGAATTAGCTGAAAGGATAGGTAGTGTGCAACGAAACATTAGTAACTGGGAAAGTGGGGCAAGCGAACCTGATTGTGAAACAATAATGATGCTTGCGGAGTTGTTCAATATTAGTATAGATGAGTTATTTGGAAGAGAGTATTCTTTTGAGAGAGAAAAGAGAACGGGTATTGAAAATACAATATTAAAAGAGACTCGCCAGCTTTCGGATGGTGAAAAGTATGCATTAGGACAGTTCTTGCGCGAAATAAATGCAGACAGAATAAGGAAAACCCCGTGAAAACCATGCTTTTCGCGGGGTTTTCCTTGTTTTTGCAAAAATCTTTAAAAAAGTTCGTTCAAACGTTTGACAAAGGGTGTTTTTGGTGGTAAAATACTACTGTTGTCGCTTTGGGCTTACTATGCCCTGTTGCGGAAAATCCGCAGGACAAGCGGCGCTCAAATTCGGTTTCTTTGAAATTGCGATAAGGGCAGTTTCGAGGGGATATATTCCAAAATTTTTACAAGGAGGTCAAATTTATGCCTACTATCAACCAGCTCATCAAAAAGGGCAGAGAACGCATCACGTACAAGTCCAAGAGTCCTATTTTGGACAACTGTCCCCAAAAGCGCGGCGTATGTTTGTCCGTAACCACGACTTCTCCCAAGAAGCCTAACTCCGCTATGCGTAAGATTGCGCGTGTACGCCTTACGAACAAGCAGGAAGGTACGGTTTACATTCCCGGCGAAGGTCATAACCTTCAAGAGCACAGCTCCGTTCTTATCAGAGGCGGACGTGTTAAGGACTTGCCCGGTGTACGTTATCACATCATCCGCGGCGCACTTGACACGGCAGGCGTTGCAAAGCGTAAGCAGTCCCGTTCCAAATACGGTGCAAAACGCCCTAAATAAGATTTAGGTAACGCGAAAGGGGAAGTATTTACTTCCAAGAGCGTCGGGCGCTCTTAAAAATCCCCGAAAGTCGGTTGCGTTTTAAGACTAAAACCAAAACGCAAAAGACCTACTTGCAATCGGAATATCGCTCGAAAAAAGCCCCGAATAAAAGTAGGCAGTATGCAACGCAAGTTGCAGAAGATTCGCACTCCGCTTGTTCGGAAGCGCGATAGCTGTACTGAAGGGTAAAGCCCTTATCAAAAATTATCAAAGGAGGATAAAAACTATGCCTAGAAGAGGTAATGTACCTAAGAGAGACGTTCTGCCCGATCCTATGTACGGTAGCAAAGTCGTAACCAAGCTCATCAACCAGATTATGCTTGACGGCAAAAAAGGCACGGCGCAGGCAATCGTTTACGAAGCATTCGACATTATGGGTGAAAAGCTCGGTATGGATCCCATGGAAATTTTCAAGCAGGCAATGGAAAACGTTATGCCCGTTGTTGAAGTTAAAGCTCGCCGTGTAGGTGGTGCTAACTACCAAGTTCCTATCGAAATCAGACCCGAAAGACGCCAGACCCTTGCTATCCGCTGGATTGTTATCAATACCAGAAAGAGAAGCGAAAGAGAAATGGCAAAGAGACTCGCTGCAGAGCTTATGGACGCGTACAACAACGCAGGCGGCTCTGTAAAGAAGAAAGAAGACACGCACAGAATGGCTGAAGCGAACAAGGCGTTCGCGCATTTCAGATTCTAAAAGAGGTAAGTTATGGCTAGAGAATACGATTTACTTCATACCAGAAACTTTGGTATCATGGCGCACATTGACGCAGGTAAGACCACGACGACCGAACGTATCCTGTTCTACACGGGTAAAACCCACAAGATCGGTGATACGCACGAAGGTACGGCGGTTATGGACTGGATGGCGCAGGAACAGGAACGCGGTATCACGATTACGTCCGCGGCTACCACCTGTGTTTGGAAGGGCCACCGTTTCAACATCATCGATACGCCGGGCCACGTTGACTTCACCGTTGAAGTTGAACGTTCCCTTCGTGTACTTGACGGTGCGGTTGCGACGCTCTGCGCAAAGGGCGGCGTTGAACCCCAGCCCGAAACCGTATGGAGACAGGCGGACAACTATAAAGTTCCCCGTATCGCATACGTTAATAAGATGGACATCAACGGCGCGGACTATTTCCGCGTAGAAACGATGATCCGCGAACGTTTGGGCGCAAACCCCGTTCCCATCGAACTTCCCATCGGTAAAGAAGATACCTTCCGCGGTATCGTTGACCTTATCAAAATGGAAGCGGAAGTTTACTACGAC
>JAZQLT010000008.1:0-8776 GCA_045542815.1 Candidatus Scatosoma sp.
GGGAGAAATTTGCAAAGCTTGCCGAAGGTGTGCCTACGGCGGCGGCGATGAAGGCGCTGGGAGAAAAATACGGCGTAGATCTACCCTTGACCAACGCGGTATATGCGCTGTGTTACGGCGAAGAAGACGAATCCTACCGCACCCGTTGCGAGAAAATGCTCGCAAAAATGTTTGCAAGGGATACGAAATCGGAATTTTACAGCTAACAGATAAAAAATACGAACGATCTCGCCAAACTGCCGAGAGCGGGCTTTTGCTTGCATAAAAGTTTACCTTTTTCGCAAACTGATACCATGAACAAAGTACGGATATATAACGAAGAAGGCAGAACGCGGGACGAGAGAGAAACTTGCTTTCCCGCCCCGCTTCCAAAGAGTGAAAGACAGGGGGCAGGTACGAGATGACGGGTAAAAACAGACAAAACTACAATAAGAATTATATCGCATACGTCAATTCTTTCGATCCCCCCACGCAGCACTTTAAAAACTGTTTCCGCGCCTTTTTGGTGGGCGGCTTGATCTGTTGCGTCGGGCAGTTTTTACGGGTGCTCTTTGAAAAGGCGTTTATGCTAAACGGCGATGAGCTTTCCGCGGCGGTGAGTATCGCGCTCATCTTTTTGGGTACGCTTTTGACGGGGCTTGGCGTATATGACCGTATCGGACGGTATGCGGGCGCGGGCTCGATCGTACCGATTACGGGCTTTGCCAACAGCGTGTGCTCGCCCGCAATCGAGTTTAAAACGGAAGGCTTGGTTTACGGCTTAGCGGCAAAAATGTTTATCGTAGCGGGGCCGATCATTGTGTACGGCGTGCTGGCGGGTACGCTCGTCGGGCTGATTTATCTATTCTTATAAAGGGTTAAAAACGGAGCTTAAGCTCCGTTTTTATTTTTTTGTGAAAAAATATCGAAAAAACAGAGTTTTTGGTATAAATATTTTGACAATTACTTTTTGCGGTAGTATAATAATGTCTTGTAAAACGAAACGGAGTGTAACGTATATGTTTGATCTTACGCATATTTTGTATATGGTCATATCCGGCGCGGTTACGGCGGCGCTGCTTATCGTCTGCTCGAAATTCGTGAAGACACAAACGGGTAAGGATAAAATTTTGAAGGCGGCGGCACTCGTTACCGTGCTTCTGCATTACAGCAGTATCTGGGTGGACTATTTGACTATGGGAAGCGCGGAAGTAGAAAATAATCAGCTTTTTCCCATTTATCCGTGTAATATTATTATGTGGCTGCTCTTGCTTGCCGCCTATCTCAAAAACAAGCAAAGCACCTTTTATACCGTCTTAACGGAATTCGTTTTCTGGGGCGGGGTCGTGTGCGGCAGTATCGGGATTATTTTCAATATCAATTACGACAACAATCCAAACCTGCTCGATTATGACATCTTAAAAGGCTTGGTAAGCCATTCGACCATGCTGTTTGGCTGTATTTATCTGCTTGTCGGCGGATACGTGGAGCTTAGAGTTTTCAACGTTGTGAGTTGTGCGCTGGGTTTAAGCTTCTTCCTTTTGGACGGGATTTTCATCAACGCGTTGTTCAAATATTTCCAACTCGATCCCGTCAACGCAATGTATTTGCAAGAGAGCCCGATTGCCAGCATGCCTTGGTTTTCACCCGTGCTTATGGGCGCGATCGCCTTGACGGTATTGTTTATCGGCTTGGCTCTATACGAATTGAAATTTCCCAAAGAAGAGCGTTGGTACGTAAAACTTCGGGAATATAAGAAAAATTTTACGAAAGAAAGGAGAAGTTAACTCATGAGAGAGCTGTTTTTCAGATTGTTCAGCGATACGCCCCTGCAAAGCGATATCGTCATCAAGTCCTTTAACGTGTGGCATATTTTATACGTCGTGCTCATCATAGGCGGTGCGATCGGTTTGGCGTTCTTGCTGAAAAACAAGAACCTTGAAACGAAAGAAAAGGTGCTTAGATTTCTTGCCTATGCACTGGTGATTTCGTATATTTCCGATTATTTCGTGCACGATTTCGTGTATGCGGATTTTGAAAACGGCGAGTATATCCGCGGGGGCTTGAATATGGACAAGCTTCCGTTCCATATCTGCACCGTATTGTGTCCGATCGTAGCCTTTACGCAGTTTAACAAGCGTTTTGCAAGGTTCTTAGAGCCCGTGGCAGCGCTTGCAATCGTTGCGCCGCTCATGTATATCACCTATCCCAGCTCGGGGGTTGGCGGCGAACCTTGGTGCTACCGCACGGTGCAGACCATGTTCTTCCATGGCGTAGAATTTGCTTGGGGCTTCTTAGCCGTTGCAACGGGCAAAACGAAATTTACGTTTAAAAACATCTGGAAAGCGGCGGTTGCGCTCGTGGGGATTACGCTGTGGGCAAAATTAGGTTGTACGCTTATGGAGTACAATTGGTTCTTCCTGCGCTACGATCCGTTCGGCATCGGTTTGCCCGAATGGTCGCTGATTTTCCTTGTGCCGCTTGCAATTTTCGCGATGGTAGCGATTATCTACGGCATTTACTACGGCGTTCTTGCGGTGATGAAAAAACACAAGAAAACGGAAGAAACAATGTAAAAAACGTTTATACTACCCGTCCCGAAACTTGTTTTCGGGGCGGGTTTTTCGTATAAAAAATTCACGGATAGGCATACTGTTTTTATTAAAACGAAAGGGGCAGGTATGCAGACAATCCTTTTTAAAAATAAACCCAAAATTCTCGCCACGGGTACGATTGCGGGGCCGAAAGAGTGCGAAGGGGTCGTTGGCAATTTCGTGGATAAAACGCTCACGGACGATATGTTCGGGGAGAGTACTTACGAAAAGGCGGAGTGCAAAATGCTTTCGTATGCCATTTCCAAAGCCATTGAAAACGCGGGCGCGGAGCAAAAGCAGGTGGATATGCTGATATCCGGGGATTTGCTCAATCAGATTATTTCCGCATCCTTTGCCGCGCGGGATTTTGATTTTCCTTTTTTGGGCGTATATGGGGCGTGCTCTACGCTCGCGGAAAGCTATGCGCTTGCCGCCGCGCTCATCGACGGGGGGTATTTTCAAAAAATCGTAGCGGGAACGGGCAGCCATTTCTCGTCTGCCGAGCGGCAGTATCGCTATCCCTTGGAACTCGGCAATACCCGTCCCCCGCAGGCGCAATGGACGGTAACGGGTGCGGGAGCCGCGTTCATTGCAGACATGGGTACGTCGAAGCTGAGCGCACCTGCAATCACGAGCGCAACCTTTGGGAAAGTGGTAGATTTCGGCATCACGGACGTGAATAACATGGGTGCGGCAATGGCACCTGCCGCGGCGGACACGATTTTGAATCATCTGCGGGACACGGGCAGAAGTCCTGCGTATTACGATTTGATTATTACGGGGGATTTGGGGGCGCTCGGTAGCCGTATCGTTAAAGATTTGACGTGGGAGAAGGGCGTGGAGATACAGGAAAACCACGTGGATTGCGGCGAGATCGTCTATAACGTTATTGAAGACGAGTTCCAAGGCGGCAGCGGCGCGGGGTGCAGTGCTGTGGTGTTTAATTCGTATATCTATGAAAAGCTCAAACGCAAAGAGCTTAACCGTGTTTTGCTCGCGGCAACGGGCGCGCTGCTTTCTACGGTATCCAGCGGGCAGGGAGAGAGTATTCCGTGTATATGCCATGCAGTGAGCATCGAAAACTTGTAAAACACATATATGCGTCGCATTTCAGCGTTTTACGGCTACGTACTGAATCGAAGTAGTTTCACGGCGAAGTTAACTATAAACACGAGCGCAAAGACACTAAGACTTGCCCGCGGGTGCCACCCGCTGCTCGCATCTCTGCGTTTTACAGTCTCGTACTGAATCGGTTAAGTTTTGCCCATAGGGCAAAGTTAAGTTTGAACAAAGTTCAAGTTAAGTTTTTCGCCTATGGCGAAAAGTGAAGTTTGCCCCTATGGGGCAAGTTAAGGGAATATAAATAACAGCAATAACTTTTTGCGGAACGCAAAAAACTTCACTGCGACGAAGTCGCAACTTCACTTATTGGAAATAAACTTCACTTTTGCACTCTGTGAAAAACTTCACCAGCACTTGTTGCTTTGTTTAAGGAGAGAATATGTTTGAACCGTATTTAGAAATTTTATGGGATTTTGCAAAAGCCTTTTTAGTGGGCGGGGCGATTTGTATGCTTGCACAGATCGTTATCAATTTTACCGACCTTACGGCGGGTAAAATTCTTGTGCTGTTTATGCTCTTTGGAGTGGCGTTGCAGGGCTTAGGGCTATACCAGTATCTCGTTGAGTTTGCAGGTGCGGGGGCGACCGTGCCGATTTCGGGGTTTGGGTATCTGCTTGCAAACGGCGCGATTAAGGGCGCGGAAAAGGGTTTTTTCGGCGCGTTTACTGGCGCTTTGAGCGCGGCAAGCGCGGGGATCTCCGCCGCCGTCATCTTTTCCTTTATTATGGCAATGATTTTCAAATCCAGAAGTAAGAAAAATTAAAAGCACGCTCCCGAATGCTTTTGGGAGCGTGTTTTTTAAGTATGGTCATTATATATAGCCTAATGCTTGCTTTTTTACGCTTTGGGCTATTTTGCTGAGAATGTAACTGATTACGGTGGAAACGGCGATTGCGATAATGTTCCCCCAAAGAATATCTCCAAAACCTAAAACAAAAGCGAGTAGAAGTAAGTCGAAAAGAATTGAGTATAATCTGTTGCCTCTATGTGCGCTTTTTAAGCTTCTCGACGTTTCTTGTGCGACATGTGTAATAGAGTCCTTCTTTAATTCCAGCATACTGTATTTTTCAAAGGCGATCAAATTTTTAATATCAACAATCAACGCATTTATAGTCTCGAGAAGAAGCGGAATCACGGAAATAATCGACACGACAATTACAAATATATATATCCAAGAAAATAATCCAATGTTTTCGGAAAAGCTCTTGAATACTGTAACGGATAGATCTAATAGAGAATACTTTTCCGTTTGCAGCACTTTTTCTTCTCCTACGGTTACGTAGTAAGAATTTTGGAACAGTGGCAAAAAGATAAAAAGCAAGACTACGATAATAGCAACTGATGAAGAAACGATATTTAAAATAACAGAAATCTTTAATTTTGCTTTATTTTTATCAGGTGGCTGCGTATCAGCGAAGGGAACGTTTTGCGTGCGATTTTTCTCTGTTTCGCTTATTTCTCTTTCCTTTGACGATAAATCGGTGCCGCACTGTGGACAAAAGAGCATTGCGCTTTCCGGCTCGTAACCACATTTCGGGCAACTTTTTTTAACGGGGGCTTGGGATTGGACGCTTGCGCCGCAAAAAGGACAGAACAACGCACCGTCCGTTATTTCATTTTGACATTTTTCACACTTCATACGTAATTCTCCAAATTGTTTTAAATAAGTTAAAAAGGCAATACGTTGGTAACTTCTCCGTATGCAGAGAACGTCCATTCCATAGAGCCGTCATTATAATAAACAAGCTGTTCCTGTTCGTTAAAACGGAAGGTAAGATTGGTTTCGTCGATGGCGAGCGTTGCCGTGTATCCGTCAAAGAGTAGAGTGGAGTACAGCGATGAGAACGCGGAAAAGCTGGTGCGCAAATTATCCGCAACGTCGTAGCCGACGGGATACTCGGAAGCGACCCACTGTGAAGCGGTTGCATCATAAACGAAAGCCCCCGCAGCCGTCCACCATTCCGTGAGAGTAAAATCTCCGAAATCCCCGAATACTTTTACGTTTGTAGTTCCGTCGAACCATACCGTCGTCGTGATCTCCGCCGAGTCGTCGCTTGCGGGAATGGTATAGGATATTTTCACGTTTTCAAAGGCAGAGCTGTCTAATGCTGCCGCAAATTCGGTTGCGGTAATAACGCCGTCGCCGACGACGTCCGTCGGGGTTTCCACGGTGGGCAGGGTAACCGTCGTAGTGCCGTATGCATTCAAGACGTACGTCGTCGTAAGCGTTGTCAGCACGGGCGGTTCACCTACTTCTTCCTGATCGGTTGCGCGGAAGTAGGAGAGTTTTCCATTGTCGAACTTCAATAGAAGATTCCCCAGTTCTTCATCATCCAAGCTATAACTCTCAGTGTCGGCGTCAAAGGTAAATTCCGAATATAAAGGCGCAAGAATGGTGAACATAGCAGGTGAAATTTCTTCAAACGTAGGTGCGGAGTCCGGGAAAATCTCATTTAAATTCGTTTTTGTAAAATTGCCCGTTCCATATACGTCCGTGTACATATAAAGGATATCGTCCACCGATTCGTAATAAGTCTCCATAGAAACCCCGCCTTCCGTAAGAGTCGTATGCATTTTATTGCCGTCAACCTTACAGATAAGCGTATCTATAATTTCCCCGTCTCCTGTTGCGGTTTCGCCACTCATCGTGCAATTAGTAAGAGTTTCCTTTGAAAGAGCCGCTTGCCATTCGCTCTCACTCATTTTTTCGGGGAGCGTAGGCGTTTCGTCAGAAGAAGAGTCGTCCGAACTGTTTTCGTCGGAAGAAGAATCTTCTATACTGCTCTCTTCCACGGAAGTAAACGAGCTTTCTTCCGAATTGGAATCAATCGAAGACGTGTCGCTCTGTTCGCATGCGATAAACGCAAATGCGCACGTAAGACTCAAACAAAAAGTTAAAAGGGGGAATAATCGTTTTTTGTTTTGCATAAAAAGCTCCTTAACAATTAGATTGGTAACCCCATTATATTCTAATTATAATTAGAAGTCAAGTATTTTTATCTAATTATTGTTAGAATAATAGTATGAAAGATTTTGATATGGGGATAGTTGCGGAAAGGATAAAAACTTTGCGGACGGAAAGGAATATTGGGCAAAATGCGCTTGCGAAGGAGCTGGGGGTGAGCAACGCTTCCATTAGCTATTGGGAGAATGCCAAGCAGGAGCCGTCCGTGCAGGTGCTGTACAAAATGGCGGTTTATTTTGACGTTTCGGCGGATTATATTTTAGGGATAAAGGAAGATTGAAGCGCGGCTTTAAAAGCCGCGCTTTTCTATGGCGATAAATTGGGTTTGTTGCCGAAAATATCCGATTGCAGGTACGCGTCGGGTACGGTGCCGACGATGACGGACTCGCCCACGAGTATCTCCGTAGGCACGGCAAAATTCTCTGTCCGAGACGGCATGACGATACTGATATCCGCAATCACGTTTAAGTAGATAGAGTGCTTAGTTTGGTTAATCCCCACGCTTTCGAACGTGGACGAAAAATCGCAGGAAACACTGCTGACGGGAATAATGCGGAAATGAATGCTGGGCCCCAAGCCCGCAAACGCTTCTATCCCCGTCAGTGCACCAAGGGGGATAGGAATACCGTTTAGGCTCAAGTTCTTCAAGTTGGACTGCGAAATGGACGCCGTGTCCCGCGCGATTTTATTGATTTTTAACGGGTTTGCCGCCACCGATACGATATCTCCGTTTTCGTTGCGCTCGATATGCACGAGATCTTCATAGCGAATCTCGTCGGAGAGCGTATAATACACCGCGTCGTTGACGGCGACGGTGGTACTCGCGCGCATGGTCGCTTCGCTGATCGAGATCAGCACCCGCGTTACGTTGCGCTGAAAATAGATAAACAGTCCCACGGCGATAAAGGCAACCGCGAGCAAAATACACACGAAACGGCGCTTTCTGCGCCGTTTTTTGACTGTGGGGCGGTTTTGTTCCCGCTTGGGCGGGCGGGGCAGGTCGTATTCGTCAAAACGGCTCATGCGTGTAGGATTTTGCGAATTTCCCGCAAAATAACTTCGTTTCCGCGCCCAAAATCACTTTCGGCAAGCCGCGCTTTTAGGCGCTCGTCTAAAAAGGTTTGCTCAATTGCTTGCGGTAGGGCAGACAGCTCGTCTTGCGCCAATACGCGGCAAAGCCCCTTGCGCTCAAAGTACGCCGCGTTCTCCGCCTGATCCCCCCGTGTTTGCCCTTGCAGGGGAATGAGCAGGGCGGGCTTTTTTAACGCCAAAATCTCGAATACCGTGCCCGAACCCGCGCGGGAAATTACCATATCCGCGCAGGCGTACGCCATACCCATGTCCGTAACGAATTCAAACTGTCGGTATCTTTCGATGTTGCACTGTACCACGTTCCCGCGCCCGCAAACGTGTAATATTACGTACTCTTCCGTCAAGGCTTTGACGTTTTTCCGCAGCGCTTCATTGATTGCCGCGCTCCCGCTGCCCCCGCCGAATACCAACAACACCTTTTCGTGGAAAGGAATGGAAAACTTCTTCCGCGCTTCCGCGCGGGAAGCGTGTAAAACCGAACGCCGCAACGGCGCGCCGCTGTACTTGCCATGGGGAAGCTTTTGCGCCGTTTCGGGAAAGGAAGTGAATACGTAGCGGCACTTTCTCGCAGTCAAGCGGTTGGCAAGCCCCGCGGAAAAATCACTCTCGTGCGCAAGACAGGGGATTTTCAGCTTTTTCGCCGCGGCAATGACAGGCAACGCCACGTACCCGCCCTTGGAAAACACAAGGTCGGGGCGGAAGGTGCGCAAGCCTTCCAAAGCTTGCTTTTTCGCCCGCAAAAACGCGGCGGGAATATGCAGGTTCCGTTTTAGGCTCTTCCAGCCGCCGCCCCGTACCAGCTTCGGGCACTCGATTTGGTAATAGGGCAGCTTCCATTCCGCGATTAGGCTCTTTTCAATACCCCCCGTGCCCATATAACAAACGTCCGCGTCTCCGCAGGATAAGATTTCTTCGATTAAAGCAACGTTCGGGATTACGTGCCCCGCACTCCCCCCGCCCGTAAAAAGAATTTTCTTCATGATACTATTATAGGCGTGAAAAAGGGGGAATATTCCATTCCCCC
>JAZQLT010000009.1:0-2338 GCA_045542815.1 Candidatus Scatosoma sp.
CCCGCTGCCCCTTCGGGGCAAGTTGCGGTAAATATAAATAACAGCCACAACTTTTTGCAGAACGCAAAAAATTTCACTGCGACGAAGTCGCAACTTCACTTATCAAAGATAAACTTCACTTTCACGAAGTGAAAACTTCACTGTCTTACAATCGTGTACTGAATTTGAGCGCTTAAAAACATCAAAACGCTTGACAGTATCGTTTGCGTGTGATATAATAATACCAATATTTCCCATTGAGGGAGTAGCAAGCGCATTTTTGCGTGGTAAGTCAACAACACTGGCTATTAAGCCTGGCTTGCCTTAAATTGCGAGACTCATCTGTATAAGGCTAAACGCCGTAGGACGGGTCGCTTTCAAAGGTGTTCCATCGGGTACGGCGATTGCCGCGCCCGATTTTTTGTTAAAGGGTTATATTTTTGTGAAAAAATAAAATAATATAGATAAGGAGTACCTAAATGAAGCATTATTGCGAAAACCAAGATGCCGTTTTAAAGGCGTTTAACAGCTCCCAAAGCGAAGGTCTCACTTCTGCCGAAGCGGCAAAACGCTTGGAAGAAAACGGCAGAAACAAACTCGCGGCTGCGAAGAAAAAATCTCTCGTTCGCAGATTTTTGGAACAGCTTGCCGATCCCATGATCATCATTTTGATTGTGGCGGCGGCGATCAGCGGCGTGCTTGCGGTCGTGGAAAAAGAATTCCCCACGGACGTAATCATCATCATGGCGGTTGTTATCATCAACGCCGTGCTGGGTGTGTTCCAGGAAAGCAAAGCGGAAAAAGCGATAGAAGCGCTGCAAGAAATGTCCGCGGCGACGTCAAAAGTCCTGCGAGACGGTAAGGTGATCCACGTACCCAGCGAAGAGCTCGTTGTGGGCGATATCGTATTGCTTGAAGCAGGCGACGCTGTTCCCGCAGATGGCAGAATTTTAGAGAGCGCAAGCTTAAAGATAGAAGAAGCGGCGCTCACGGGCGAATCTCTGCCTGTAACTAAGGCTACGGAACCGCTCCGTGTCCCCGAAAATGCAAAAGACGTGCCCTTGGGCGACCGTAAGAACATGGCGTACATGGGTAGTACAGTCGTATATGGGCGCGGTGTAATGGTCGTTACAGCAACGGCTATGGCGACGGAAATGGGCAAGATTGCAGGCGCTTTGGCGCAAGCAGAAGAAGGCAAAACGCCTTTGCAAATCAAGCTTGGTCAGCTTTCCAAAATCCTTACTTGGATCGTGCTCGGTATTTGTGCCGTTGTGTTCGGCGTTCAGCTTATCCGAGCAGGCAGTTTCAATTTCGAATTTGCGTTAAACTCGTTCATGGTAGCAGTGTCCTTGGCGGTTGCGGCAATTCCCGAAGGTCTTGCGGCGGTCGTTACGGTCGTGCTTTCCATCGGCGTTACCAATATGTCCAAGAGAAACGCCATTATCCGCAAGCTTACCGCGGTAGAAACGCTCGGTTGCGCGCAGATTATCTGTTCGGATAAGACGGGTACGCTTACGCAGAACAAGATGACGGTCGTCGATCATTTCGGCGAAGACGAAACGCGCATTGCGGTCGGCATGGCGCTTTGCTCGGATGCGGAGCTGTTTGAAGACGGTTCTCTGACGGGCGAACCCACCGAAACCGCGCTCGTGGCTTGGGCAAATAAGCTCGAACAGAAAAAATATCAGTTAAAGGTTACCTACCCCAGAGTAGGGGAAGCCCCCTTCGATTCCAACCGTAAAATGATGTCCACGGTGCACCAAACGGAAAACGGTTGCGTGCAGTACACCAAGGGTGCGCCCGACGTTGTTATCGACAGATGCACGTACTACTTGAAGGACGGTAAAGCCGTACCCATGACGGCGGAATATAAAGCGGAAATCCTTGCGGCAAATAAAGGCATGGCAGACAGAGCGCTCCGCGTGCTTGCCTGCGCAGAACGTGCTTGGAAAGAAGCTCCCGCAAGCTTTGAAGCGGGGGACTTGGAAACCGATCTTTGCTTTACGGGGCTTTGCGGCATGATCGACCCCGTCCGTCCCGAAGTAAAGGACGCAATCGAACGTTGCTTGGAAGCAGGTATTCGTCCCATTATGATTACGGGCGACCATATCGACACGGCAATCGCAATTGCAAAAGAGCTTGGCATTCTCAACGAGAACGTGCGCGCGGTATCCGGTTCGCAGCTTGACGAAATGGACGATGAAACGTTTGCAAACGAATTCCAAGGCATAGGCGTGTACGCCCGCGTGCAGCCCGAACATAAAACGCGTATCGTAACCGCTTGGAAGAACGCGGGCTACGTTACGGCAATGACGGGGGACGGCGTTAACGACGCGCCTTCCATCAAGGCGGCGGATAT
>JAZQLT010000010.1:0-4156 GCA_045542815.1 Candidatus Scatosoma sp.
CCAAGCACACGCGCCGCCGCCTTGAACGCGCCTTCAATCAAGTGGTGGGAGTTTTTCCCCGCAAGCTGGGTAAGGTGCAGGGTGATCTTGGCTTCTCTCACGAAGGCTGCGAAAAACTCTTCGCAAAGCTCCGTATCAAAATCTCCCACCTTTTCCGCAGGAATATCCAGCCTGAACGCAAGATAATCCCGACCCGAAATATCTACGGCAGCCCCGATCAGCGTTTCGTCCATAGGAAGCATGATATCCCCGTAGCGCGCAATCCCGCGCTTATCGCCGAGCGCAGACAAAAACGCTTTGCCCAGCGTTATGCCGATATCTTCCGTGGTGTGGTGAAAATCCACTTCCGCGTCCCCTTTGCATTTCACGCAAAGATCGTAGCCTGCATGCTTAGCAAACAGAGTAAGCATATGATCGAGAAACCCGCAGCCGCTTTGAATTTCACTCTTGCCCTGCCCGTCTAAATTCAAACGCAGGGTAATATCCGTCTCCGCCGTCTTTCTTGCGATTTCCACCGTTCTCATACCGTTTTCTCCTTTAAAATCTCTTCTACGCACGCAAGGAGTGCGTCCATCTGCGCTTTCGTTCCGATTGTGATGCGGACGAAGCTTTCCGTTCTCGCGCCCTTAAAGTGCCGCACGAGTATACCGCGCGCTTTGAGCTGCTCATACAGCTCCCCGCCGTCGATTTTATCCGTTTTTGCGAACAGGAAGTTGGTCTTGCTCTCCAAAACGCTGAACCCAAGCTTTTCCAGCGCCGATTTCGTATATTCTCTATTCGCTATAATCGTTTTTACGTTGTTTTCAAAATATTTTTGTTCTTTGAGTGCCTGCACCCCTGCCGCTTCCGTCATTTTATTGACGTTGTAGGGGTTGGTGGAATAGCGAATCGTCTGTAAATCCGCAATCAGCTTTTCCGAACCGAAGCCCAGCCCTAATCGCGCGCCCGCCAAGCCCCTGGACTTGGAAAAGGTTTGCGTTACGAGAAGATTGTCGTATTTATCGATTAGTTTTACACAGCTCTCCCCGCCAAAATCCACGTACGCTTCGTCAATTACCACCACGTTGTCGGGGTTGGAGCGCACAATCTCTTCTACCTGCGACACCGACAGAGCCAGCCCCGTCGGCGCATTGGGATTTGCAATCACCACCGTCTTATTGACCGCCGTATAGTCCTTGGGGTCGATAGAAAAATCTTCTTTCAACGGGATCGCTTGATAAGGCACGCCGTGCAGGGCGGCAAACACCGAATAAAACCCGTACGTGATATCGGGGAACACCGCAGGACGGGTCTTATCACAAAACGCCATAAAGGCAAAATTTAATACTTCGTCCGAACCGTTGGTGGCAATTACCTGCGAAGGCTTTACCCCCCACTGCTTAGCCGCAAGCTGAATGAGCGCGGAGTTTTCGGGGTCGGAGTACAGCTCTAAGCTTTTTGCCGCTTCCTTTGCCGCCTTTACCACGGAACGCGGGGGCGGGAACGGGGATTCGTTGGTGTTGAGTTTTATATACTTACGCCCTTTGGGCTGCTCGCCCGGTGTGTAAGGGGTGAGCGCTGCATATTTTTCACTAAAAAATTTACTCATTTTCTTTACTTCTTTTTGTTATATGCGACAAAACGCGGAGATACAAGACAAGGCGCGGACTGCAACGCCGTATTGCACCGTATATGTGCGTTTAAATTGCTGTATCGAGGTAAAACGCGGAGATACAAGCAAGACAAGGCGCGGGAGCACCACCGCAGGGAGTGTACTAGCCGTACACGAGCAAGGGGGCGCGGACTGCAACGCCGTA
This sequence comes from Candidatus Scatosoma sp., assembly GCA_045542815.1. Taxonomy (GTDB): domain Bacteria; phylum Bacillota; class Clostridia; order Christensenellales; family Borkfalkiaceae; genus Scatosoma. The sequence goes on from JAZQLT010000010.1 coordinate 1,797, forward strand.
TTGCGCCGTATATACGCGTTTTATTCCTTACGGATTATTGCGCTTTTACCATGGGCCTGCAACCCTTCCCGATTTGCGAAAAGTTCGATTTTGTCCGCGACCTTTTCAAGCGCTTCTTTCGTATAGTAGCTGAACTGCGATTTTTTCACAAAATCGTCCACGGAAAGCGGGGAAGAAAATTTCGCCGTTCCGCTCGTGGGCAAGGTGTGGTTGGGCCCTGCAAAATAGTCGCCCAAGGCTTCGGGACAATGCTTGCCCATAAAGATCGAACCCGCATGACGGATCTCGTCTAAATATTTAAACGGGTCGTCCACGCAAAGCTCCAAATGCTCGGGCGCGATCTCGTTGGCGATCTCGATCGCCTGCGAAAGATTTTCCGCAACGATGATCTTTCCGTGATCGTCTATCGATTTTCTCGCAATCTCGTAACGGGGCAAAAGTGGAAGCTGTTTTTCAAGCTCTGCCGACACTTCCTTGGCAAACTCTGCGCTGTCCGTTACAAGCACAGCGCTCGCCATTTTATCGTGCTCTGCCTGCGACAAGAGATCCGCCGCGATATGGGCGGGATCGTTGGTGTCGTCCGCAACGACCAAAATGTCACTCGGCCCTGCGATCATGTCGATAGAAACCTTGCCGAACACCTGCTTTTTCGCTTCGGCAACGAAAGCATTGCCGGGACCTACGATTTTATCCACCTTAGGCACGCTCTCCGTGCCGTAGGCAAGCGCCGCCACTGCCTGCGCCCCGCCGACTTTGAAAATACGGGTAACGCCCGCCACTTTCGCCGCCGTTAAAATATCGGGATTGACGCCGCCGTCCTTTGCGGGCGGAGTTACCATGACAATCTCCTTGCAGCCTGCGATTTTCGCAGGGATCGCGTCCATGAGCACGGTGGAAGGATATGCCGCCGTACCGCCGGGAACGTACAGCCCTACCTTTTCAATGGGCGTAATCTTTTGACCGAGCACTACGCCGTCCGCGCGCTCGATTTTAAACCCTTCGCGCACCTGACGGGAGTGAAATTCCCGAATGTTTGCCGCCGCTTCTTCCAGCACGGCAACGAACGCCTTGTCTGCGTTTTCGTACGCTTTATCAATCTCGTCTTGGCACACTTCCAAGCTATCCAGCTCCACGCCGTCGAATTTTTTGGCGTAGGCTTTAAGCGCGGCGTCTTTATTTTTAATCACTTCCGCGATAATCTCCGCCACAATCCCTTCCACGCTTGCCGTAGGGTGGACGCGGGCAAAGATTTCTTCGCTCGTTACTTCGCCAAATTTTAAAATCTTAATCATACGTTCTCTCCTTTTTGCAATTCTTCGAGCAGTTTCTCAATCGCTTGCGTTTTGAATTTAAAGCTCGCTTTATTCGCAATCAAACGCGCGCTGATGGGAAAAATCTCTTCAATCACTTCCAAATCGTTTTCTTTTAAGGTCGTACCCGTCTCCACGATATCGACGATGACGTCCGAAAGTCCTAAAATGGGCGCAATCTCAATCGAGCCGTTGAGCTTAATGATATCGATATCCCTGCCCTTGGAAGCGTAAAACGCTTTGGCGCAGTGGACGAATTTGGTTGCTACTTTCAAGGTAGTCTGCCCGTTGTCATAAAAGCCCTTGGGGGCTGCAACCGCCATGCGGCAAACGCCCGTCTTAAAATCCAAAAGCTCATAAACGTCGGGAGCGTATTCGGTGAGAATATCCTTACCGCAAACGCCGATATCCGCCGCCCCGCGCTCTACATAGATAGAGACGTCCGACGGTTTTACCCAAAAATAGCGCACCCCTTTTTCGGGGTTTTCAAAAATCAGCTTTCGATTGTTTTCCTTAATGGACGGACATTCAAAGCCCGCCTTTTCAAACAGCGCATATACCTTTTCGCCGAGCCGTCCTTTGGGAAGTGCAATATTTAACATCTTTCTCCCTCCGTCAAATCGACTATACGCTGACAGCGCACGCCCTTTTTCGTTTTCTGCGCGCTGACCGTGTTCCCTTGCTCAACGAGCCCCTGTACCGTCTGTATCACCTTTTCACAGGGCGTATTCTCGCCGTAGAACACCAAGACGTCCACGTCTTTGCTATCCTGCGTCTTCGTCAAGTTTTCCAACAAATCGACATATACGGCAAAGCCGATCGCGCCCGATTTTTTGCCCATGCGGGTAAGCAGTTTGTCGTATCTGCCCCCTGAGAGCACCCCTTCGCCGACTCCGTCCACAAACCCTTTAAACAGGATATCGTCGTAGTATTTCCCGCTGTTTACCACGGAAAAATCTAAGCGGATATTCTTTGCGTATTCCGTCTGCGCCAACAGCGAGCACAGCGCTTTGAGCTGTGCGAGCGCGTTCTTTGCGCCTTAAGTCGGAT
>JAZQLT010000011.1:0-6327 GCA_045542815.1 Candidatus Scatosoma sp.
TCTTCCTAAGACCGCTTGGCCTCCGACTTGTAACCACGTCCACGTACGGTACGTAGCCTTTGAAGTCCACCTGCTCTTCTATCCCCAGTGAGCGGGCAAGCTCTTTCAACTCTTCTTCCAAATACCCGCGCCCCGCGATGACGCATTTTATCTTATCCATACCGCGGTCTTTTAAAATCTTTATCGCCTGCAAAAGGTATCTGTGTCCTTTCAAGGGGATTAAATTCCCGATAGAAATCACCCTTAAATCCCCTTCCTGTTTTTCGGCAGGTACGAATTTATCCGTATCCACGCCGTTATACGCCACAAAACCGCGCCCCAAAAGGTCAACGCGCGTTTGGACTTTTTCCAAGACCTTACGGCTTACGCCTATCACTGCGCTTGCTTTTTCATAGACGAGCTGACAGGTTTTTGCAATCTTTTCACAGTTTTTTGCCCCCTGATAGCTCTCGTTGAAAAACACGTCCAGCCCATGTCCGTGCACCACGAAGGGTTTACCGTATTTTTCGGAAGCTTTCATCACGGCTGCGCCCGTAGGCAAGGGCGAATCGGCATGATAAACGTCAAATTCTTTTAAATTCAGCGTCTTATCCAGCCGCCGAAACAGAGACTTTCCCGTCTTATGAAAATCCATTGTGCCGGGAAGCTTGAAAAAACGGACGTAACGAATATTGACCCCTTCGTACTCCCATTCCTTCACCTTCACTTCTCGATCGTAAAAGGTAACGGGCACGACGACGGTAACGTCGATTCCTAAATTTTTCAGTGCCTTCACCTGCTCGTGGCAAAAGATGCCCTTCTGCGGATACGCAGGCGTTGGGTACATGCCCGTCAAATACAATACCTTCATTTCTGCCCCTTTAATACTCGTATTTCTCTATTCTATCGCCCTTTACAGAGTGCACAAAAAGCCGCAACCGCTGCAAAATGCCTTTCCAATTCAGCTTGCCTTTGAGTTTTCTTTCAAAAACCTCTATCGTATCCGTATCGGAAATCCCGATCCTTGGAAGCAAACCGCCCTTTTGGCGCTTTCGTTCGCTTACGCTTCCGTAAAAAGAACCGAGTATATACGTATATCTCCCCGTTTTTTGCAACAGCTTTAATGCGCGTTTATCATAAGTTCCAAACGGCAAACAAATCGCATTCGGCGTTATTTCCAACTCGCAGGAGAAAATTTCTTGCGACTTTTCTATTTCTTCCCGCATACTTTCTTCCGTCAGGGTACGGAGATCTACGTGGCTGTGCGTATGCGCCTGCATTTCAAACCCGTTTGCCTGTAAAGAGCGCACCATATCCCAAGTCATAAACTTCTCGTCCCCGCCGATATACGCCGTAGGCAGATATACGTTCCCTTTGATACCGTATTTTTGCATAATGGGCGCGGCGTTCTCGTAAACGGAACGGAACCCGTCGTCAAAGGAAACGATCACGCTTTTTTCGGGAAAGGGTTTGTCCAAGTCCGAGAAAAACAGGCTCGTATAACCCTTTTCTTGCAGATATCGCATTTGCGCTTCAAATTTCTCTTCTTCGATTTTTTGATAGGACGCGCCTTCTCCCTTTTTCACAACTTCGTGATAATAGATAATCAATAATTCCCTCATGCTTCTCCGTCCAAAATACAGTCGATTACCGTTTTTTTATTCTGCGTATGATCCATAGGCTTCGGTTCATAGTACGGCATTTCGCCCAAAATTACCTGCTTCATAAGCTCCGACAACCTTTCCGCGTCGTGAATGCCGTAAAAATAGGCGTTCTCGTACCCTTCCAACGCTTCGTGGCAGAAAGGCATATCCGAAGCGAGCACGATCCCTTTCATCAAACGGCTTTCGAGCAAGGGCAAGCCAAAAGTCTCCAAATAGGACGGGAACAGCACCGCTGATTTGCTGTAATACGCAAATACTTCTTCCTTGGGAATAATTCCCGTAAATTGGATAGGCAAGCCGTCGTCTTGTGCGATTTGCGCGATACGCTCGGAATACTTCGCGGTTTTCGGGTCGAGCGTAAACACCACCTTGTAGTCTTCAAGCCCCTGATTTTTAAGTATCTTACACGCCTGCAAAATCAGCTCGTGATTTTTATGCATACCGTCCCCCGCGGGATAGAAGAACACGGGAGAAGACAGCTCGTATTTCTTTTGCAAAAATTTCTCTTCTACGGACACCTTGGGGTTGACCACGCTGATTTTGTTCTCGTCAAAGGGTATCCATTTTGCCGACGCTTTCTTAAACCACTCCGTCTGCACGATGATATAATCGGCGTGCTTTAAATGCCGTTTATAGATATTGCAAATAAATCTTTGCCGAATGGCGTACGTGCGCTGTTCTTTGTTAAAAAGAGAAAACTTGACGGGGGAAAATTGCAAGGATTGGTGCAAATACACCACCTGCTTCGCTTTCGTTCTGCGGACGGGCGCGTTTTGCATGGAATACACCAAATCGATACCCAGCTCTTTAACGACCTTTTGCACACGGAAGGTGTCGAAATACCAACGGTGCAGCCAAGATTTTTTCACCCAAGGCTTGGAAATAACGGTGATATTTTCCGCGCTTTGCAATCTGTCCGTGGATACGAGAAAATACCATTCGATACTCTTATCCGGATACGCCAACGCTTCCTTGTAAAAGTTTTCCAAAATGGTCATCGCCCCGGCGTATTCCGCCGCCAAATTGTAAACCAAAATCTTCATTTATTTTTCAACTCTTTCTTCTTTTCGTAAATTTTTGCATCGACCAAAAATCTGTACCAGTACGCCTGCAAAAACGCAAAGATCTTCCCTTCTTTACCGTCTAAAAATCCAAGCTTTAAATAGTAGCGGTACCAGTAATACAGCTTTGCTCTAAGCCCCATAGGAAGCTTATAGTAAATCTTGAATTTTACAAACCGTTTCAATTTCGCGCTCCCGTGCAAAGCCGTACCTTCCTGCGATTGCTCACGGTTGAAATAATCGATCACTTCGCGGTTGGAATATTTATTGTGCCGCTCAATCCAAGCGTATAAGCTTTTAAAATCTTGATGCAAGCAATCGCTTTTCATGTCGATCGAACGCCCTTCGTTGATTACGATATGCTCGTCCATGTTCCGCGCTTCCATGTGCGCGTAGCCTTTTTTGAATATGCGAAGCACCTTGATCGGATAAATCCCGCCGTGGCGCAAAGGCTTGCCCATAAAATTCACTTCAAAGCGTACCACGATCCCATTCACGTCGTCGTCTGCGTGCTCCGCCGTCAATTTTTCCAGCTCCGCCGCCGATTTTTCGGTAAAGCGCTCGTCCGCGTCGATGCGCAAAATCCACTTCGTGTCGATTTCCAGCGTCTCCAATGCATAGATAAACTGCTGCGCTTGGTTGACAAACTCGTGTGCGAGCACTTCCGCACCCAATTCCTTGGCAATCTCCACCGTCCTGTCCGTGCTGAAACTATCCACCACCACGATCCGCTTGGCAAGCCCTTGGATTGAGCCGATACACTCGCGAATATTCTTTTCTTCGTTAAGCGTCAATATGATCGCCGTCAAATCCGCCATGCTTATCTCCCCAAATATTCGTCCATTTCGTCCATTAAAAGCGTTTTATTGAAATACCTGTCGCTGTACGCCTTGGCATTCTCGCCTAAAGCGCGAAGATCGCCGCGCGCCATGAGCGCGCAAACCGCGTCCGCCAAAGCTTCCGCGTTCCCGATCTCACAGCAAATCCCGCAATCCGCTTGTTGGATAATGCGCTCTGTTTCCCCTGACGCCGAAGCCAAGATCGGCATACCGCACGCCATGTACGACTGCATTTTCGCAGGGATCGTATTCGCCCAAAGCGGATCGTCCATGTACGACACGAACGCCGCGTCGCACGCGCACAGGTACGAAGGGATCTCTTCCGCAGGCTGACGGGGAATGAGCGTAAACATCTCGCCGGTGCCGCTTTCCTGCATTTGCGCAAGCAGCTGCTCCTTCTCCCTGCCGTCGCCGACGATGACGAATTGCACGTTTACCTTTCGTTCTTTTAAGATCGCCGCGGCTTTCGGCAGGATCTCCAAGCCCTGCGCCCGACCGATGTTCCCCGTGAAAATCACTTTGAATACGCTCTTGGGCAGCTCTTCCGCTTTCGTGTTTTCCGTCGGCTGATAAAATTCTTCCGCGTACTGCGGCCAGTATTTTACCTTAGCCTTATCGTCGAACACCCGCTTTTGAATTTCTTTGACAAAGCTTTCGGACGTGCCGAAAATCAAATCGCTTCGCCGATAAATGGAGTTCACCATTTTCCCGATCTGCTTCAATACCGTCTTGTTTTGCAAGCCCGTTACCGTCTGCACGTTTTCGGGCCATAAATCCTGCACGTAGAGATAGTGCGGGATCTTTCTGCGCTTTGCGTACCACACGCCCACGAGCGCCTGCGTCATAGGCGATACTTCAAAGGTGAACACGATATCCGCTTTCACCTTGGTAAAGAGCTTCCAAAACCAACCGCAAAACACAAACGAGAAATAGTTGAGCGCCAAGCGCAGCTTCCCCTTTCCGCGTGCGAGAATGGGCAGGCGGATAATCTCTATCCCGTTCCAAGTTTCCCTGCGCCGTTTGTGCCTGCCAAAGCCTTTATAGAACTTCCCTTCGGGATAGTTGGGAATACCCGTAACGACGGTTACCTTGTAGCCGCGTTTTACCCACTCCTGACACATATCGTTGATACGGAAGGGTTCCGGATAAAAATATTGACTCACCACCAACAGGTGTTTCTTCTTCGTCATTTTTCCGTTGCCTCAATGGATTCCGCCAGCGTTTTCAAGCGGTATTCCTGCTTATAAACGCTCATTTCCTGATCGTAAGTAAAATTCCCAAAGGCTTTGTTGATAAGCCCCGTAAACAGCCCTAAAAATTTCACCGTCCACGAAAAGCCCTTGACGAGCCGCACCTTTCTGCCGTGCGCCGCCCCGATACTCTTCACGATTTCGGACGTATTTCCCCACTCCGCGTTCTGCGGGAAAAACACGCCGCTTTCTTCGTTCTCGATCATGAGCCGCACGAACTCCGTCAAATTCTCGATATACAGCATGGAACGCTCGTTTTTCACGTAAGGGAAGAAAGGCAATTTTTTGCCGAATTTGGACAGGGTGGGATAGTTTCCCTTGCTCCCTTTGCCGTAGATCATGGGCGGGCGCAGGATTACGAGTTTGAAATTCTCGTCCGCCAAGGGCTGCAAGCCCTTTTCCGCCTGCACCTTGCTGTCCGAATAGGCGTTTTCGGGGGAAACGGGCGTATCCGCCGTAATCAGCTTTTTCTTCCCGATTGGCGCGGATTTGCCATAGACGATCGCACTGCTCATGAAAATAAACTGCTTCACCCCGTCCGCTTTTGCCTTTTGCGCCGTTTCCACTGCCAAATCCGTATTTACGGCATAATAAAGCTTCTTCTTTTCTTCGCTGATTTTTCCGTTATCCGAATGCGCGATCCCCGCTACGTGATACACGGTATCATAGCCCGAAAAACTCTTTTCCCGCCAACTCCCGTCCAGCATATCCACCGTATCTACTTGGTACTTTTCGGGAAACTGTTTCATGTAATTTTCAAACGCCGTGCCGATATAGCTGTTCGCGCCCGTAATAAGTATCTTCTTCATGTTATTTTTCTTCCGTATCCGCTATCGCGGCTTCCTGCTGCGCCTCTGTTTCCTGTTTGTGCAATTCTCCCGTGCCGCCTTCGACCACCCCGTCGCTTTTCAGCACGGAAAACACCGTACCGAAGAAACACTTGCAATCGAAAAAAAAGCCCATTCTCTCTACGTATTCGCCGTCCAGCTTGGCTTTGACGGGTATTTCCAGCTCGTCCCTGCCGTTAATCTGCGCCCAGCCCGTAAGCCCCGGTCTTACGTCGTTCGCACCGTATTTATCCCGCTCGGCGATTAAATCGTCCTGATTCCAAAGGGCGGGACGGGGACCGATCACGGACATCTGCCCCGCAAAGATATTGAAGATCTGCGGAAGCTCGTCTAAAGACGTCTTTCTCAAAAATCCGCCCACCTTGGTGATCCACTTTTTCGGATCGGCAAGCTCGTGCGTGGGCGCGTCGGGCGGCGTGTCCGTGCGCATGGTACGGAACTTCAAAATGGTAAAGGTCTTTTTCCCTTTCCCAATTCTTTTTTGCTTAAAAAAAACGGGGCCCTTACTGTCGCACTTTATCGCGATTGCCAAAATCAGCATTGGCACAGCCAAGACGATTATAGCGATCAAGGAAATGAGAAAATCGAATACTCTTTTCAAAAAGTGCTTGTACATAGGACCCCCTGCTTTTGTGGGAAATTATAATATATAAATATATTATAACACAGCTTTTTCTCTCTGTCAA
>JAZQLT010000012.1:0-3269 GCA_045542815.1 Candidatus Scatosoma sp.
ATCCCATCAACATCGGTCTCTCCGGTCAGATTAAAGAATTCCGTGAAGAAGATTACTACGGATCGCTTGGTAATCCTGTCCACAGACATATTTCTCAACTTGTAGGCTTGTTCCCCGGTAACTTGATCAATTCCAACACGCCTGCATGGATCGATGCGTCCGTGGTTTCCTTGGAAGGAAGATTGGACGGTTTGGAAGACTTCAAGGAAGACTGGTCGAACTACGATCAAAGTGAAGCTTCGCTCGTTGGTTGGTCTTGGGTACATAAAGCAGCCTTGTATGCAAGAGCAGGCGAAGGCGATAGAGCGCAGGATATGTTTGAAGGCTTGCTTAAAGACGCAACGCTTGAAAACTTGCTCATGGTTTGCGGTAGAGTATTCCAGATAGAATCGAGCTGCGGTGCGAGTGCGGCACTTGCGGAAATGCTTCTTCAAAGCGACGACGATTACGTTGAAATTTTGCCCGCAATCCCTGAGAACTGGACGGAAGGTTCCTATAACGGCTTGGTTGCAAGAGGGAACTTTGAAGTAAGCGTTGCATGGAAAGATAGCCTTGCTACCAATGTGAATATTCTTTCTAAGAACGGCGGCGAGCTTTCTGTGAAATATCCTTCTATCACGCAAGCAAAAGTTTATACCTTAGCTGGTAAAGCCGTTTCCTATAAAGTAACGGGGAATGATATTATCACCTTTGATACCAGAGAAGGCGAAACCTATATCATCACCGGTTTTGTAAAGCAGGTTAGACCTGAAAAGCCCGCGAACTTCACGTTTACGAGAACGGGCGCAAGCGAATTTACGCTTAACTGGTCGAATGTTAATAATGCAGCGAAATACAACGTTTACGTTGCAATTGAAAATTCTCCTACCTACACCTTTAAGGGTTCGTCTAATACGACTTCCTTCACCTTGTCGCTTGATGCAAGCGAAGCGAATTTGAGAAAGACCTTCGTAGTTACTGCGGTAAGTGCTGACGGCATAGAGAGTAAGAGAGCGATTTGCTATTCCAACCCCACCAACGTCTTTGAGGGCAAGCAATTTGTTCCTACGACGGAAGCAGATGCGCAGGTGCTTAGAGAAAGTTGGTTCCAAGGCGGTGGATACGAATGCTTAACGGACGGTATCAGCAATCAAAGCCAAGTCGGAAGAATCTCTACGATTGCGACCGGTACTTTGATGGAAGCAACGCTTAATCTTAACGGGACGTATCTCCTTGACGATTTGCGGTTCCTTCTGTTCGTGGAAAACGGCGGTCAATATAAAGCAATGTCCACCTTGACGGTAGATGTATATACAGGCGGATCGTGGGTAACGGTTGTGAACTGTACGACTAATGCGGAAATTGCCTCCTACTTAGGATTGGGTACAACCTCTTTGGATTTCAATCTGAACGGTCAGAGGGCAGAGCAGATCCGATTTAAGATTACGGCGGCAACGCCGACCTATCTCACCTTGCAAGAAATTACTTGTACGGGGCGGGAAGCTTAAGTAGCGGATTGACGCGAATCCATCAGTGATAGCAAAGATAAGGGTTATGCTTTTGGCATAACCCTTGTTTTTTCAGAGAAATGCCACTTATTTTTTAGAATGTCTTGCGATTTTTTTGTGTTTGTGGTACAATAATAAAAGAGATGTTTAAAAAGGACGGACGGTTATGGAAAAACTCGTTTTGATTGACGGTAATAGCTTATTGAACAGGGCGTATTATGCGACTCCGATTTTTACGACAAAGGACGGGTTGCCGACGAACGGTGTTTTTGGGTTTATCAAGCTACTTTTGAAGATTGTTGCGGATAAACAGCCGTCTTATCTTGCCGTTGCGTTCGATTTACACGCGCCTACCTTCCGTCATCAAATGTACGACGGCTACAAGGCGGGCAGAAAGCCCATGCCGAGTGAGCTTGCTTTGCAAATGCCCGTATTAAAAGAGCTTTTAACGCGCATGGATATCCGCATCTGTGAAATGGCAGGGTATGAGGCGGACGATATTATCGGTACGCTCTCTAAAAAATTCGACGTGCAAACCTATATTTACACGGGCGATCGCGATTCGTATCAGCTTGTAAGCGATACCACAAGCGTATGCTATACCCGAAAAGGCGTGAGCGACATTCTGGAGCTTTCCTGTGATAATTTCCAAGATGAGATTGGACTTACTCCCTTGCAAATCATCGATTTAAAGGCGCTTATGGGGGATAAATCGGATAATATTCCAGGGGTTGCGGGTGTGGGCGAAAAGTCAGCCTACAGTTTATTGGAAAAATACGGGGATTTAGACGGCGTTTATGCGCATATTGATGAAATTACGGGCGCGCTGCACAAAAAACTGACGGAAAATAAGGAAACGGCGTATTTTTCCAAACAGTTAGCGACAATCGATACGAATGCACCGATAGATATCTCTTTAAGCGAGTGCGTTATAAAAATGCCGTTCTCTTCTTCGGTAAAAGAAAGATTTGCGGAGCTTGAATTTAAGAGCTTGCTTTCCAAGGATATTTTTGAAGACGGCGATCAAAAAAACGCCGAAAATTTCACGGTGGAGCAAGTGCCTTATGAGATAAAGGAAATTCTTACGGAAAGCGTTTCAGACGCACTCAACGTGCTTGAAAGACAAAATATCGAACGCATAGGCGTGCATTGGACGGAGAATGCGTTTCGTTTTTTTGCCGTCTGTCAAGGCGCGGCGGAAGAATACTATTTACCGATAAAAACGGGGCTTTTGGACGTTGGGGTATATGAGTACCAGCTCCAACCGCTGTTAAAGGCGATTTTCGCGGGAAAAGTTCCTACGATCGCTTATAATACCAAAGAGATTATGCATCGCCTTGCGCAGATGGATATAGCATATACCGCGCCGTACGAAGACGTAGGGATTTTGAAATGTATAGCCGAAGGCGTAAGCAATTCCGACAGTTTGGATTTTTGCTTAAATTACCTTTCTCTGCCCGAAAAGCATAAGGCGTACGGTTTGTGTAAGCTTTGGGAACATTATTCTCTATTACTCAACGCAGAAGAACAGAAACTTTATAAGGAAGTAGAGCTGCCGTTGGTGCGCGTTTTGTTTGATATGGAACGGCAGGGCGTGTGTATTAATACGGAGAGCTTGCAAGAATTTTCGAAAAAGTATAACGCTGAAATTTCCGAAACGGTAGAGAAAATATACGAGCTCGCCGGCGAGCGTTTTAACGTAAACTCGACCCAACAATTGGGTAAAATTCTTTTTGAAAAGCTTAAAATAGGGGCGGGAACGAAAAAAAATAAGGAGAGCAA
>JAZQLT010000013.1:0-4576 GCA_045542815.1 Candidatus Scatosoma sp.
CCGTATATTGAAATGTCGGAATCGACCCTATACACGATTCTCAAACGCTTAGAGCTTTCGGGCATGCTGACGGTGCATACTTCCGAGCACGGGGGCAGGCTTCGAAAATACTACCATATCACCAAAGCGGGGCTTGGGCGCATTGAAGACTTTAAGGACGAGTGGCGCGAAGCGATGGCAATTTATCAATTTGTAACTACGCAGTAACCAAGGGGGGATAAAATGAGAAAACAAGAATTTCTTGAAAGCCTTAGAAAAGGCTTGGCGGGTATGCCGAAAGAAGAGATAGAAGAACGTCTTGCCTTTTACGGTGAAATGATCGACGATTGCATGGAAGAAGGGCTTTCGGAAGAGGACGCAGTGGCGAAAATAGGCTCTGTGGATGAAATCGTTTCGCAGACGATTGCAGATATTCCGTTTACCAAACTTGTAAAGGAAAAGATAAAGATAAAAAGGCAACTCAAAGGCTGGGAGATCCTGCTGATCGTGCTTAGCTTTCCGATATGGTTTTCCTTGCTCGTGGGCGCGCTGTCCATCGCCTTTTCCCTGTACGGGGCATTGTGGTCGGTCGTTATTTCCCTTTGGGCGGTCTTTGGCGCGGTGATTGTCGGCGGAGTCGGCGGAACGCTTGGAAGCTTTATCCTTCTTTTTACGGGGAACGCGGTTTCGTGGATTGCAATCTTGGGCGCGGGTCTTGCGTGTATAGGCTTGGCAATCTTTTTCTTCTACGCTTGCAAAGCGGTAACGAAAGGTACGCTTTGGTTGACTCAAAAAATGCTTATAGGCGTTAAAAAATGCTTAATGAAAAAGGAGAAAATATAATGCGGAAAATATGGATATGGATAGCAAGCGCACTTGTTCTTGTCGGTTGTGGCATATTTACGGTAACTATGACGGCTTGCGACTGGAATTTTAGCAAATTAAGCACGCAAAAGAACGTAACCAACACGTATGAAATCAGTGAAGAATTTAGCAATATTTCCATAGACACGGACACGGCGGATATCTGCTTTGCGCCTTCTACCGACGGCAAATGCAAAGTGGTTTGTAAAGAGCTTGAAAAGGAAAAACATTCCGTTTCTGCGGAGAACGGCACGCTTACGATTAAAGCGGTAAACGAGCGGAAGTGGTACGACTATATCGGTATAAATATCAGCGAAACGAAGCTGACGGTATATTTACCTAAAACGGAGTATCAATCGCTTGTAATCAATGAAGATACGGGGGATATTGAAATTCCGAGCGGATTTATCTTTAACAGCATAGACATGAAGCTTAGCACGGGCGACGTGGAGTTAACGGGCGTAACTTGCACGGGAGAGTTAAAAATTTGCGTTTCTACGGGCGACGTGGAGCTGCAAAGCGTTATCTGCAAAAACTTCCGTTCGCAGGGCGATACGGGCGATATTTCCTTAGAAAACGTAACCGCGGAAGAAACGGTTTCCATTACGAGAACGACGGGGGATACCGAGTTGGATAACGTAGCCTGCAAAACCTTAACGGTCGTAAGCGATACGGGGGAAGTTTCCATGGAAAACGCAGTAGCAAGCGAAAGCATTTCCGTGGAGACCAGCACGGGCGACGTCGAGTTTGAAGGGGTTGACGCTCCCGAAATCGTGATCGAGACGGACACGGGGGACGTGGAAGGCAGTTTGCGCACGGGCAAAGAATTTATCGTGGAAACGGATACGGGCAGAGTGCGCGTTCCCGAAAACCAAGCGGGCGGCAGATGTGAAATTACCACCGATACGGGGGATATTACGATAACAATTCGGTAAGAATTTGCATATAGTGTAGTATGAGATTTTTCTCAAATACACAAGAGGGATTTTAAAATACTATGTGCAATTTTTGTAATTCGAGTGTATATAACCGTAGCTCCTGTTATTCTAACTCCTGTCAATGCGGCTGCAATAACGGCAGTACCTTCAACTTCCAGCGTATCTGCCGCGACTGTTGCGGTAACATTCGCGTGAACAACCGTTGTTCGTGCGGTTGCAGCCAGTGCGGCTACAATAACGGCTCTTGGAATAACGGCGGTTGCAGCAATACCAGCTGGAATAACGGCTGTTGGAGAGCAAGAAACAGCGGTTGCAGCTATTATAACAGCGCGTCCGCCGCAGACAACGGCAATTCTTATTGCTACTACGGATATAACGAATAAAATGCAAAGGATAAAAGCGGCGGTTTTTCCGCCGCTTTTGAGTATTTACCCAAAAATATGGGCATACTCAGAGAATGGAGAAATTGCGCTCGCTCTATCGGTATCTTCGGGAGAAATACGACTTACTGTCCGTCAAAAAATACACCACGATTGCGGGAACGCTCGTGTTTTTTCTCATCATGTCCATCGTGCCGCTGTCCTTTTGGCTGAGCTTGCTCGTCGGAAGACTGCCTATCCAAACGGAACAAATTTTATCCCTGCCCGTGTTCGATTCGGTGAAGGATATTCTTTTTTTCGTGCAAAAAGAAGCGACGAGCGCCACGACGGGCGCGTCCGTCATTCTCATTTTTACCACGCTGTATTCTTCCACCAACCTTTTCTATCAAATGCGTAAAAGCGGAGAGCTTATCTATGATTATCACCCCGAACGGCAGGGCTTACGGCTTCGGTTCGGTGCGCTGATACTTCTCATCATCGTCATGGCGACGGTGGTGGCGTTTTTGCTCGTGTTTGCGCTTGGCAGCTTCGTCTTTTCCCGCTTGCTTTCCAAGGCTTGGGAACGGATTGCCGATTACGCTCTGTTGGCGGCGGTGGCGTTCTTGCTCGTCTTACTTTTAAATATGTACATTTGTCCGTATAAAGAGAAAGTGCGTTTTTTCCTGCCGGGAACGGCGCTTACCGTGCTTTCTTGGGCGAGCGCCGTTATCGGGTTTTCCGTATATCTAAAAATCGGTAATATTTCCAGATTATACGGCGCTTTGAGTACAATTATCGTCTTCTTGCTGTGGCTGTATATCCTAATGATTTGTTTTATCGTCGGGGTGATCATCAACAGCGAAGCGGTCTTGCGCCAACGCAAAAAGAGCACCAAGAAAGCGGATAAAAAAGGCAAACCTGCATAAACTGTTCCTGTTATGAAAAATATCCGATTAAAAAGCTCGCTTTTGGCGGGACTTTCCGCACTTTTATTTTTACTTCCAAGTACTTTAAAGGATATCGCAAAACCGCACCTTGGGGTGTATGAGTGTAAGGAAGCAAAGCTTGGCAGGCAAGAGTATTTAGACCGCTTCGACGAAATCAGCTTAGAGCTGAAAGGGGACGGAGAATTTATTTTGTACTACGCGGAAAAGGGCGGGGAGAAGAAGCAGGAAAAAGGGAAATACCGCTATGACAGCGAACGGGGCGTGCTCACGCTTATCGGGGGCGGCGGCAGATTGCTCACGCGGGAATTTCCCTTGCGGGAAGGTGTGCTGCTCGTACAGTTCTCCGTTGGCGGGAAATGGCTTTCTCTGCGGTTTGAACAAAAATGACAGGTCGAAGAAGTCGGGGAAACACCCCGATTTTTTATTTTAAAAAATACAAACAAATGTTCGTAAAACGCTTGCAATTTGGAAAAATATGTGATATAATGTCGATAATCATGAAAGTAGCGCTTACCGCCGATCAAGAACGGGCGAAAAATTTGATAGCCGAATGGTATATAAATACGGACGATCAAGCGTTTGTCCTGTCGGGGTACGCGGGTACGGGAAAGACCTTTTTGATTGATTATTTGGTCAAGGAAGTGTTAAAGCTAAAGGTGGGTTCGGAAGCGGTATTCGTATCGCCCACGGGTAAAGCGGCGGCAAATTTGGTCAAATGCGGCACGCTAGCGGGCACGGTACACAGCCTGATTTATCTGCGCGACGAAGAGAATTTCGACGTGGACGAATTTGGCGAGATTGTAGAATCGGACGAGCTGTCCTTTATCAAAAAGGAAAAGATTGACGAAAAGATCCGTCTTATTATCATCGACGAAGCCTCGATGATCAACGAAACGGTGCTTCACGATCTTTTGAGCTTTGGCGTAAAATGTCTGTTCTGCGGAGACGGGGCGCAGCTCCCGCCCGTAAACGGCACTTGTCCGCTCATGGAAAACCCGCACTATACCATGAAAGAAATCGTGCGTCAAGCGGCGGATAATCCCATTATTCAGGTGGCGACGATGGCGCGAAACGGCGAGCCTATCCCGTACGGAAATTACGGGGACAGCGTCTGTGTGATAAGAAAGGAGAGCTTGAAAAAAGCGGAAAGAAAACGCCTGTTTTTAAAAGCCGATCAAATTCTTTGCGGACGAAATATCACGCGCAACCGTATCAATGCGGAAGTGCGTGGGTATAAGGGTATCCCCGAAAGCGAGCTTTTGCCCGTAGAAGGGGAAAAGGTCATCTGTACCTTAAACGACTGGGAGAAACCGCTGGACAAGGCAAAGAAATTCTACTTGGTAAACGGGATTATCGGAAAGGCTGCGAATATCGCGGAGCAACAGGACGAGCTTGCAAGCATGGAATTTCAAGCGGATTTTATGGACTATGGCGTGAAGGTGCCTTTTGATACGGGGATATTCACCCGCGGGAAATACGCGCATTCGTA
>JAZQLT010000014.1:0-7634 GCA_045542815.1 Candidatus Scatosoma sp.
TTGACTTTTTTTTCTTGAAGTATACTTAAGTCTTTGGAGACATTTTCCAGATCCAAACCGTATCGATCAAGGAGACTCAAATGAAAAAGATCATCGCTTTGCTGCTCGTTTCCATTTTCCTGGGACTCACCGGATGCCAAAAAGCAGAGGAAGCAGCCGCTCCGGCTGACAAAACAGCTCCAGTCACGATATATCCAACAAAACCTGCGGGACCTGGGGGACGTATTGTCCAAGAATACTATCCGGAAAATGGGCAGTATAAATCAAACACCAATCCCTAAAAAACACTCCCCTCTTTCAGTCCGCCCAAAAGTGAACCACTGAAAGAGGGATCTTTTTTCCGTTTCACCGTCCCAGACGCATCGGGATCCCGGCGTCGGCCATGAATCGCTTGGCGTCCTGGATGGTGAATTCTCCGTAATGGAAGATGCTTGCGGCGGGGAGCATAGTCGGGTTATACTTTTTATTGAGAAACAAAACGAGCAGAACGCAAAAAATCGTATTATTTTCCTTGTTGGCGTTCGGGTTATTATTGCACTTTTTAAAAGCGTACATTCCGCCTTATTCTGTGGATGAAGCGAGAAAATTAAGAGATTCTTGGTTCGTAAATATTTGCGGTGCCAACATTGCTTTGTTTCCCTTTTTCTTTTTTGTCAAAAACAAACATATCAAAGATTATATGTTCTACATAGGTGTTCTCAGCGGGGTGCTTGCGCTTGTTTATCCCCAAGAACCTTTGGCTAAGAGCAATCAGTTGGGCGAATTTTGGGATATCGTAAGATTTTATTATCACCACTGGATGTTGCTTGCCGTGCCTTTGCTTATGGTCTTGTTTAAACAGCACGAGCTTTCCTACAAACGGATATACAGCGCCCCGATAGGCTTGCTGTTATTGATGCTGTTCATCATGCTCAATCAAATTTTCCAAAGCGAGCTGGGATTTATTCCTTTGAGAAGCGCGGATATGTTTGATATCAATTATAAGAATAGCTCGTATATATGGGGACCGGGAACGAATGACGCCATAGGAAACTTCCTTGCGCTGTTCTGCCCGAAATTCTTTAAAGTAATACCCGTCGGACAGTACGCGGGGCAGATTAAATATTGGCCTTGGTTCTGGATGATTTTCCCTGTGTTCATTCTCGTAACTCCGCTTGCGTTTGGCGTCTGCATGATTTTCGACCACAAAGCGTTTGTGCGGGACGTAAAAGAGTGCAACGAAAAGCTGCGCTCCAAGTTAAAAAGAACTTAATAGAAAGAAGTAAATAAAAAGAAAACACTCTCAAAAGGATTGGGAGTGTTGTTTTCTTTTCCGTATAAAACGCCGCGAAAAAAGAAAGACTAAATAAAAAGGCGTCCGAGCGGTTCGGACGAAGGAGGAAACAACATGAAAAAAACAGTAAAAGCCGTTTGCGGGATTTTGGCGTGCTGTACGGCGCTTGGGTTTATCGGTTGTACGAGCGATATGGGGGATACGGTAAAGCTCACCGTATGGGTGTCCGAAGCCGACCGCGCTTTTGCGAAATCGGTCGCGGACGAGTTCAAAGCAAAACACCCCGATAAAAATTACGATATCGTCATCGATATTCAAGGGGAAAACGACGTGGCTACCCGCGTACTCAACGACGTGGAGAGCGCGGCGGACGTGTATTCTTGTCTGAACGATCAGCTTTTCAAGCTCATCAACGGCGATGCGCTCGCAAGAATTGCAGGGGAAAGGCTGACGAGAATTAAAGAAGCGAACTTTGAAGGGGCTATGGATTCGGTTACGATCGAAGTGAACGGGGAAGACGGGGTTTACGGTATGCCCTATACGGACAACACGATTTTCCTTTATTACAATAAAGGCGTGTTTTCCGAAACGGAAGTCAAGTCTTTCGATGGGATTTTGAACAAGTGCTCGGCGAATAAGCAATTCGCTTTCCCCATGGCGGACGGATGGTATTCCAGCGCCTTCTATTTCGGGAAGGATCTGGGCTATGAAGTGGAGTACGACGAGAACCTTGCGGAAACGTCTATCACCTGCGATTTTGACAACGCGACGGGTACGGCGGTAACACAGGCGATGTGGAATTACGTGAAGGATAATCGCTTTAAGGCGGACGCCAACGATTCTAAGATCATCGCAGGCTTTAACGACGGTTCGATTGTGGCGGCGGTGTCGGGGATTTGGAACAAAACGGCAATCGAGAACTGCTTGGGTGAAAATTTTGCCGCGGCGAAGCTCCCCACTTACACGTTAAACAAGGGAACGGCGCAGGAAGAACAGGTGCAGCTCAAGGCGTTTGCGGGTTATAAGCTCATGGGTGTGAATAACTATTCGGAGCATAAGACGGACGCGCTGGATTTTGCAGAGTTTTACACGAACAAAGAAAACCAAGTCAAGCATTTTGAAGTGCGCGGGTTCGTGCCTACGGATAAAGAAGCGCGTAAGGATGAAAAGGTGCAGGCGGATATTTGCGCCAAGGCAATCACCGAGCAGCTCAATTACAGCAAAACGCAAAAGAGCGTGCCTTCTACGCTGTGGGTGCCTATGGAAGGGCTTGGCTCGGCAATGATCACGGGTAAGCAGAGCGGGAATTTCAATCTTGCCGCACAGCTTAAAGCGTGTGTAGATGCCATCGAAAAAACGACGAAATAAGCGGAGTTTATTTAAGACAGGGGGAGAGAAGGTGGAAAAAAGTACGGCAGCCCGTCCAAAGGGCGCAAACGGAATAAAACAGTTGTATTATGCGCTGAAAGACGGGTCGTACCAAACCCGCATCTCCTTTCTCGTGTTGGGGTTTGGACAGATTGCAAGGGGGCAGATTGCCAAGGGCTTGCTGTATATGCTCGCGCAGCTTTTATTTACGCTTTATACCGTCTTTTTTGGCGGTCGGTATATTGTACACCTGTTTTCTGGGGATCTTGGCAGTCGGCTTTCGGGGGAAGTATGGAATGAACAGCTGCAAATCTTTGAAAAAGTCAAAGGAGATAACAGCTTTTTGATACTTCTGTACGGTACGGTAAGTATCGTCATCGCGTTGCTGTTTATTGTTGTTTGGGCGATGAATATCAAAGGCAGCTACCAAAATGATTTGCGCGTTCGGGAGGGGAGAAGATTGACCACTTTCCGCGAAGACGTGCAATCGCTCGTCAACGAACGCTTTTATATTCCCTTACTCATTCCGCCGTTTATCGGCCTTATCGTATTCACGGTTATGCCGCTTATTTTCATGGTTTTAATCGCGTTTACCAACTACGATTACGCCCATATGCCCCCGGGAAAGCTCTTTGATTGGGTAGGGCTGGCGAATTTCAAGCTCATGTTCTCTTTTTCGGGCGGGGGAACGGGTTTTGCGCTCGTGTTCTTGCGGATTTTAGTGTGGACGTTTATCTGGGCGTTTTTCGCCACGTTCACCAACTACTTCTTGGGGCTTGTCATCGCGCTTTTGATCCACAAAAAGGGCATACGCTTAAAATCGCTTTGGCGCACCCTGTTCGTGGTGGCGATTGCCGTGCCGCAGTTCGTAACCCTGCTTTTGATGCAGAAAATTTTAGACGGGGACGGGATCTTGAACGCAATCTTGGGCACGCGCATTCTGTGGCTCACCGACCAACGGTATTTGTCGCTCCTGCCAAGGACGATGATTATTCTCGTGAATATTTGGATCGGCGTACCGCACACCCTGCTCATGTGTTCGGGGATTTTGATGAACATTCCCGCCGATTACTACGAAGCGGCGAAAATTGACGGGGCGGGAGCGGTGCGAATTTTCTTCGATATCACTTTGCCGTATATGATGCACATCACCGCGCCCTATCTTATCACGCAGTTCGTGGGAAATATCAATAACTTTAACGTCATATGGCTGTTGACGGGCGGCGGGCCCGTGGATAACGTGCATTACGGCGGGGGAACGCAGGCGCAGTCCACCGACCTTTTGGTAACGTGGCTGTACCGCTTAACCACCGACCAAAACCCGAAATATAACGTAGCGTCGGTAATCGGTATCGTCATTTTCGTCATCAGCGCGGTGCTGTCGCTGATCACCTACAACCGCACTTCGGCGGCAAAGAGCGAGGAGGCGTTTCAATGAAAAAGAATATCGCAAAGATTGGGGGGAGCGCTTCCAACGTTCTCGTGTATATCCTGCTTGCGGCACTGGGCGTTTTGTGGGTATTGCCCATATTTTATCTCGTATATACGGCGTTTCGCGTAACTCCCTCTACGGGGATTATAAACAAGCTTTTTCCTGAGAATTTAAGGCTGGGCTTTGGGAACTTCACCCGTTTGTTCAGTGATACGATGTTTGCAAGGTGGCTGGGGAATACGCTGATTGTTTCCGTGTTTTCCTGCGCGCTCACGACGTTGTTTATTCTCATGGTGAGTTATGCGTTTTCCCGTTTGCGTTTTAAAATGCGCAAACCGCTCATGAATATCCTTTTGGTGCTGGGTATGTTTCCGGGCTTTATGAGCATGATCGCCGTATATTTCATTCTCAAAGCCATGGGGCTGACAAATTCGCTTGTGGCGCTCGTTTTGGTATATTCGGGGGGCGCGGCGCTCTCCTATTATATCTGTAAAGGGTTTTTCGATACCGTACCTAAAGCCATGGAAGAAGCGGCGATTTTGGACGGGGCGAGCCAGCCCGTGATTTTTAGGAAGATTATACTTCCGCTTGCAAAGCCCATCATCGTCTATACGGTTTTAACTTCCTTTATCTCGCCTTGGTGCGATTTCATTTTTGCAAACACCATTATCAGCGATCGGGAAAAATACACGGTGGCGATAGGTCTGTATAAAATGATCAATGCGGAAAAGAACAGCTTTAACGATAATTTCACCGTCTTTTGTGCGGGTGCGTTCGTGGTGGGCACGATCATCGTGAGCTTGTTTATGAGCATGCAGCGCTACTACGTGGAAGGCATCACGGGGGGTGCGGTAAAGGGGTAAAAATACAATTTGTTACTACAACAATACCTTGGATTGACAGATAAAAAAGCCGTTCCGAAAGGAGCGGCTTTAAACTTGTTATTTTCTATTCTTAATCACGAGCCGTTCGAGCAGTGCAACGGCGGCGTACATGATTGCGGCAAGGACGCAAAGAATGAGTACTGCGCTCATGACGAGATCGAGTTTGAATACCTGCCCGCCGTAAACAATCAGATACCCTATGCCCGCCTTGGAAACGATGTATTCGCCCATAATCGAGCCAATCCATGCCATGCCGACGTTGATTTTTAGCATGGAGATGAAGTTGGGTAAAGACGACGGTATCACGAGCTTGGTAAGGATTTGTAGCTTGCTTGCGCCCATGGATTTGAGCAAGAGTATCTTGTTCTCGTCGGTGGACATAAACCCGTTCAGCATATTGAGTATCGCCACAATCAATCCGATTAAAACCGTCATGAAAACGATGGCTTTGCTGCCCGTGCCGAACCAAATGATAATGAGCGGTCCCAGTGCAATCTTGGGCAAGGCGTTGAGCACGACGAAGTAGGGCTCGGAAATTCTGCGGAAGGCTTCGCTCCACCAAAGCAGCAGCGCGATCGCGTAGCCAAGCACAACGGCGATAGCAAATCCCGCCAGCGTTTCCCAAAGCGTCGTACCTACGTGATAGAAAAGGGTGCCGTTCTCGTACAAATCCCCGATACATTTCAGCATGCGCGAAGGGGAGCTGGTGATAAAGGGGTTAATCCAGTTAAACTGCGCCGAAAGCTCCCAAAGAGTGAGCAAAAGGAGCAAAATCGCAAAGCGCGCTACGTTTACCCACAGCGTTTTTTTCTGTACGCCACGCAAATAGGAAAGATGTTCAGGGGAGTAATTTTTTTCGTTTTTCATGCGTTTAACTCCTTCCAGAGAATTTCAAACCAGTGGGAGAACGCCTTGTTTTCCCTGCGCTTCAAAGGCTCTGTTTCGGGGAAAAGTATCTCGTGTTCGGACACCACGCGCGCGGGGCGGCGGGAGAGAACGAAAATTCTGTCCGCTACGGAAATGGCTTCGCTGATATCGTGGGTGATGAGCAGCGCGGTTTTCTTTTCTTCCCGAATGATTTTATATACGTCGTCGCAGACGGAAAGACGGGTTTGATAATCGAGCGCGGAAAACGGCTCGTCAAGCAGCAGCACGTCGGGATCGACGGAAAGGGTGCGAATGAGCGCAGCCCTTTGCCGCATACCGCCCGAAAGCGACGAAGGGTAGTTTTTCAAAAATTGCTGTAAGCCGTACTTTTCGGCGAGCGAAAGCGCTCGCTCGCGGTGCGTTTGTGTGTTCGTGCGTTTGATCTCCAAGGGCAGAAAGATATTCTTTTCAATCGTCCGCCACGGAAACAACTCGTCTTTTTGCAGCATGTAGCCAAACGAACACCCGCTTGTGATCACCTTTCCCTTAGTGGGGGACAACAGCCCCGCAGCTAAGGATAAAAGGGTAGTTTTTCCGCAGCCCGAAGGTCCGATAATGGCAACGAATTCACCTTCGCGGACGGAAAAATTCACGTTTTCGAGCGCCACCGTTTCGCCCTGCTTACTGTGATAGTGCATAGAAACGTTTTCAAACCGTAAAACTTCTTTCATTTGCGTAAGTACTCCGATGTATTTTTTTTACTTTCCGTACACCTCTTTATATACCTTTTCGGCGTAGGAATTGTCGGCAAGCTCGTCAAGCTCCGCTCTTCGCGTAAGCTCGCCCGCATTTTCGATGATGTCCTGTAAGCGGTTGAAGCTGTCTTCCGTCATGGTCAACTCCGTTCTCCAAGCGTCGATAGCACGGTAACGCTCCACGGACGCGGCGAGAGATTGCACCGAGACGCCTTCAAAGTACGCGCTAAGGTGCGGCGCGACCGTTTGGGAAGGATTGTCGCCTATAAATTTCACGGCTTTGGTAACGGCGCGAAGGAAGCCTTCCGTGGCGTCTTCGTTGTCTTCAATCCACGAATTTTTCGCGATGAAGCAGGTATAGGGCACTTCGCCCGAAGCTTCGCCCACCGAAGCCACTACGTAGCCCTTGCCCGCCGCTTCGTATTCGTAAGCGGTGGGGTCGAACATTGTGCAATAATCCGCTGTGCCCGCTTCAAACGCGCTCACCATAAGGTTGAACGCTACGTCGTAGTTCAAATCCAAATCCACGCCGTCTTTTAAGTTATGATTGTTAAGTACGTATTCAAAGGTCATAGCGGGTACGCCGCCTTTTCTGCCTGCGAGAATTTCCTTACCCGCAAGATCCGACCACTGGAAGTTGGGCTGGGGGGTGCGGGAGACAAGGAAAGAACCGTCCCGCTTGGTAAGCTGACCGATAACGGTGGGTACGTCGGACGAACCGCCGACAAGCACGTATAAAGCGGCTTCGGGACCGCAGAACCCGATATCCGATTCTCCCGAAAGTACGGCAGCCATAACGCTGTCCGCGCCCCCGCCGTTGGTGAGTTCGATTTTAATATTTTCTTCTTCAAAATACCCCAAAGCTTCCGCAAGGTATAAGGGCGCGTAGAAGACGGAATGGGTAACTTCGTTTAAACGAATTTTTGTCATGCCGTCGTCTTCCTTGCAGGCGGACAGGGGCAAGACGGTAAAGCAAGCGGCAAGCGCCGCGCAAATAAATTTGGTGATTTTTTTCATTTTCTACTCCGAATAAAAATTTTTTTTAGAATAATATA
>JAZQLT010000015.1:0-3091 GCA_045542815.1 Candidatus Scatosoma sp.
CGCAGTTTTTCTGTTCGGAAGTCTCTTCACTGCTGTCAAAGCCCCCGCTTAAAGAACTGTCGTTTGCGCTACCCGAAGAGCCGTCCGAAGAACTGTCGTTTGCACCGCCCGAAGAACTATCCGAAGAGCTGCCGCCTACGCTGTCCGAAGAACTATCCGAAGAGCTGTCGCCTGCGCTGTCTGAAGAGCTGCTATTCGAGCCGCCGCCTTGAGAGACGCCTTTTGCTTCCCCCGAAGGAGTGGTGATGTTCTTGGGAACGCTCTGCCCGAACAGGAGCCATGCATATTCGGGATAATCGACGAAGACGTTTCTCGTGCCCGTGATATCCTGCACAACGTCGTTTCTAGCCATTTCCCAAGTATCCACGGGGTCTTCTTCCATCCAGTCGAGAAGGACGCTCATGCTTTCCATAACGCCGCTCTTGCCCCACATATAGTTGGTGTTGCCCCAACGCACGTACACGTACAAAGCGATACGCGCGCAATCCCCGCGCACGCTGATGCCGGGATCGAAATATCCGCTGCCTTCGCCGTACGCCGTGTTGCCGCGGCTGCTGTTTTCCTGCACCCAAGTGGGACGAAGCATGATTACGTCCGCTTCGTCGTCTCCGCCATCCGAGTTCCCGTTTAGACTTTTGCTTTTCGGCCAAGTGTGTTCTCTGTTCCAAGTCGCAGCCGAATCCCACGCGCCCGAAAGCTTCCGCCCCGAATAGAAAGAGGAGATATTTGCGTGATTGTTGCTTACGCAATCGGTGTAACGGTACTGATATTTCGTTTCTCCATAACTCGTTTTATTCGTATGTTTACTGGTCATCAGCGTTTTTAAGGACGAGTATAAAGCACTGCTGGGCACTTTGGATGTCGAAGTATTCCCGCTTTTTTGGGAAAGCGTGTCATACACGTAGCTGCCCGTGTAGAAATCTTCCGCCCACGAGCTTAAAAATACGCAATCTTCCCCTCTTGCGCCCCAGTTGGCGATCCAGTCGCCGTTATCCTCTTTATAATTCCCCGAACGGTCGTACTTCACGTCGCTTGCCTTCGTATAGCCCGTTGCCGTTGTCGTGATCTTCTCTTCTGCGGAAGCAGTAACCGCTTCTTTTTTCGATACGGCAAAATAGGGCAAAGTAAGCCCTACTGACAATAAAACCGTTAAGGCTGCTTTTGTAAATACTTTCATGTCGAACCTTTATGCCATCATGATTTCGGAAATAACGTCCAGCACCTTATCGTGGCACCCGCCGCAACCCGTGGAGCAATGGGTAATTCTTTGCACTTCGGCAAAAAGCTCTAACACGTCTTCCATTTTGCTGTGGTTTTCCAGTGCGTGTTCGATGTCTTTGTAGCTTACTTGTTTACAGTTGCAGATGATGATATTTTCCATGGTATTTCTCCTTTATTCTTCCTTTGTAAAATTGTCTTTGCCAACGCCGCAAAGCTCGCATTCAAAATCCGCGGACAGGTCTTCGAACTTCGTACCCGCTACGATCCCTTTTTCAGGTAAACCGACTTCTTCGTCATATACCCAGCCGCATACTTCGCATACATATTTGCTCATACCTTTTCTCCTATCAATTCGTTCGCCAGCGCAGTAATCTGCGCGCGGTTTTCTTCCGTCATCGCCGAGAGTATCTTCACCGTGGTATCCGTATAGCGTATATTTTTACACTTTTCCAGCATACCGCGCATGACTTTCGCCGCCATCGGCGCCCAGCTCCCGTTTTCGATAAAGCCTACCGTTCTGTTTTGGAAATTGCGCTCTACCAAGTCCGCGATGAATTCCCGCATAAACGGGAAGATTTCTCCATTGTAAGTCGTTGTCGCCAGCACGAGCGTTCCGTAACGGAACGCATCTTCCACCGCTTCCGCAAGATCGCTGCGGGCAAGATCTATCACCGATACCTTGGGGCAGCCCTTATCTTGCAGCGTTTTTGCAAGCAGTTCTACGGCTTTTTTCGTGTTCCCATACACGGACGTGTATGCGATGACGATACCTTCGCTCTCCACGCCGTAGCTCGACCAAGTATTATATAAACCCAGATAATAGTCAAGGTTTCCCGTTAAAACAGGCCCGTGCAAGGGACAAATCGTGCACACTTCAAGCGCCCCAAGCTTTTTCAAAAGCCCTTGCACCTGTACGCCGTATTTCCCCACGATCCCAAAGTAATATCTTCTCGCTTCGCACGCCCAGTCTTCGTCCGTATCCGTTGTGCCGAATTTGCCGAACGCGTCGGCGGAAAATAAGATCTTCTCCGTCTTATCGTAGGTTACGATTACTTCGGGCCAGTGTACCATGGGCGCGGTAAAAAAGGTCAGCTCGTGTTTGCCAAGCGTTAACTCCCCGCCTTCTGCTACGACGATTTGCTTTTCAGCAAAGTCCGTACCGAAATAATTTTTCATCATTGCAGACGCCTTTGCGGAGGCAACGATTTTAGCGCTCGGATATTTTTCCGTAAAAGCAAGGATATTTGCCGAATGGTCGGGCTCCATGTGCTGTACGATAAGATAATCGGGCGATTTTCCATTCAGCGCTTTTTCCAGATTGCAAAGCCATTCTTCTTTGAACGCTCCGTCCACCGTATCCAGCACCGCGGTTTTTTCGTCTAAAATTACGTAGGAATTGTACGCCATACCGTTCGGAACGATATATTGCCCTTCGAAAAGGTCTATCTCACGATCGTTTACGCCTACCCATTGGATATCCGTTCGCACTTGCATACCTGTCTCCTTTTTAATACTATGCGCTCTTCTCTTATTATTATAGCAAATATCTTTTTCAATTTCAAGCTTTTTAAGCGGATACTTTGCGATATTTTTAATTTGCCCCGTTTTTCCCGCCCGTTATCTTTTTCCGTGGCGCCCCCCGCGACGGCATTTTGCTCCTTTTTATTCGCCCGATTTTTAATCCCCTTTTTTCTCCCCGCCCTTTTTTCTTGATTATTAAAAACACTTGAACAGTTGTTCAAACGTTCAAGTGTTTTTGGGTTTATGGGAGCAAGGGTTGGTCGGAGCATACACTGTTTACCAACGAAAGATCCTACGTAAAAAAGCACAGAACTTGCCTGTGCTTTCTATTATTGAAACTTACAACGAA
>JAZQLT010000016.1:0-5825 GCA_045542815.1 Candidatus Scatosoma sp.
AGCCATGTCGTTCTGTGAGCCAAGGAGTTGTGTGTGAATGTTGTCTTCCTAAGACCGCTTGGCCTCCGACTTAGGCAAAGGGCAGAGAATTTTTACAAAATTGGGTTGCCGTAATCGGCGATTCCACTTTCCTGCATACGGGCGTCAATTCCCTTATGAATATGGTGTACAATAAGAGTACGGGTACGGTAATTATTTTAGATAACCGTACTACGGGCATGACGGGACACCAAGAACACGCCGCAACGGGCAAAACGTTGCAAGGCGAGCCTACGTACGCGGTCGATTTAGTAGCGCTTTGCAAAGCGGTAGGCGTGGAAGACGTGGAAGAAATCAATGCGTTCGATATCGTTGCGTTGGAAAAGAAGCTCAAAGAAGCGACCAAGGGAAATACGCTTACGGTTATCATCGCAAAAGCGCCTTGCGCGCTTTTGAAAGGACAGAAATTCCCGCAATATTGCACGGTGGATTTGGATGCGTGCCGTAACTGCGGTGCGTGCATGAAGATTGGCTGTCCTGCTATTTCCAAGACGGAAAAGGGGATAAAAATCGATCCTTTCATGTGCAACGGCTGCGGGCTTTGCGCAAGCTATTGTAAATTCGGCGCAATCAAAAAGGTGGATAGATAATATGAATATCATGGTTGTAGGCGTGGGGGGGCAAGGCACCTTACTCACTAGCAGAATATTAGGGAAAACGGCTCTGGCGGCGGGATACGACGTAAAGCTCAGCGAGGTGCACGGCATGGCGCAACGCGGGGGGAGCGTGGTAACTTACGTCAGATACGGCGAAAAGGTAAGTGAGCCTACGGTAGAAGAAGGCGGCGTGGATCTTTTGCTCGCGTTTGAGAAGCTGGAAGCACTGCGGTATGCGCACTATTTAAAGAAGGACGGCATTTTGATTGTCAACGATTGCCGAATTGATCCCATGACGGTTACGATCGGCGTTGCCGAATATCCGCAGGATATCTTGCAAACGCTTGAAAAAGAGCATACCGTGTATGCAATCGACGGAAATGCAATTGCGGCGGAGCTCGGTAACACCAAGGTGCTCAATTCGGTCGTGCTTGGTCTCGCGGCAAAGCATATGGAATTTAGTGAAGACGCGTGGCTGCAGGTACTTTCGGAGACCGTACCGCCCAAGACTGTGGCGTTGAATACGGCGGCTTTTAAGGCAGGATATAATCATCAATAACGGAGAGAGAATATGATTTGGAATGAAACGAAGGAGTGTATGTCCCGCGACGAGATGACGAATTTACAGAGCGCGCGCTTGCGTAAGCTCGTCGATTACGTCTATCATAACGTGGAATTTTACCGCAAAAAAATGCAGGCGGCGGGGTTGTTGCCTGCGGACATCAAAGGGATAGAAGACATTGAGAAATTGCCCTTCACGACAAAGGACGATTTGCGGGATACCTATCCGTTCGGATTGTTTGCCGTTCCGCAGTCGGAGATCGTGCGCGTGCACGCCAGCAGCGGTACGACGGGCAAAGCGACGGTAGTCGGCTACACCCGCAGAGATTTGGATATTTGGGCGGAATGCGTGGCTCGCTGTATGACGATGGCGGGCATTGGCAGAAAGGATATCGTGCAGATTGCGTACGGCTACGGTCTGTTTACGGGCGGTCTCGGCGCGCACGCGGGTGCAGAAAAGATCGGCGCTATGGTCGTACCCATGTCCACGGGCAATTCCAAAAAGCTCACTACCATGATGGTGGATTTCGGGGCAACGGCGATTGCTTGTACGCCTTCGTATTTGCTCCATATTTCCGAAGTGCTCCAAAGCGAAGGCTTGCTCGATCAAATCAAGCTCAAAGCGGCGGTTTGCGGGGCAGAGCCTTGGACGGAAAAGATGCGCGGGGAGATCGAGAAGCGTTTGCGTATCCATGCCCACGATATCTACGGATTAAGCGAAGTTATGGGCCCCGGCGTTGCGTGCGATTGCGAGCATCATGCGGGCTTACATATCTGCGAAGACCATTTCTTCCCCGAAATCGTCGATCCGAAAACGCTCAAAGGCGTTCCCGACGGCGAAACGGGCGAGCTGGTGTTTACGACGCTCACGAAGGAAGGCTTGCCGCTCATTCGTTACCGTACGAAGGACCTTACCTCGATCACGAGAGAACAGTGCGCGTGCGGCAGAACGAGCGCGAGAATTTCCCGTTTCAAAGGCAGATCGGACGATATGCTCATCATTCGCGGGGTCAACGTATTCCCGTCGCAGGTGGAAGCGGCGCTCGTGGAAGTGGAAGAAGTCGCCCCGCACTATATGATTATCGTTGATCGCGTGAATAACTTGGATACGATGGAAGTGCAGGTAGAGCTCAATTCCGAATTCTACACAGACGAGATCCGCGGTATTGAAAGATTGACGAAGAAGATCGGGCACGTAATTTTGCAGGCACTTGGTTTGAATGCGAAGATCACGATTGTGCAACCGGGTTCGCTTAAACGCAGCGAAGGCAAAGCGGTACACGTGGTAGATAAACGAAAATACGATTGATTGGAGGGAAAGAACATGATTGAAAAACAGTTATCGGTATTTATTGAAAACAGAAAAGGTAGGCTTGGCGAAGTGTTGCAGGTGTTGAAGGAAGCGGGGGTAAACATTCAGTCCCTTTCGCTTGCGGATACAACCGAATACGGGCTTTTGCGCTTGATTGTAGATAACCCTGAAGCGGGCAAAGAGCATTTGACAAAAGCGGGCTTTTCGTCCATGCTCACCAACGTTTTGATCGTGCGTATTCCCCATAGCCCCGGCGGTTTGCAGAATATCCTTAAAACGGTCGCGGAAAAGGATATCAGCGTAGAGTATATGTACGGGCTTACGATTACGGGCGAAGAAGCCTCTGTGGTTATGAAGACTTCCGATATCGAAAAGGCTTGCGAAGCGTTTAAAGATTGAGAGAAGATATGATTATTGATTTTCATACGCATATTTTCCCCGAAAAGATCGCGGAGAAAACGATAAGTATGCTCTCCCAGAAAGCGAATATTCCCGCGTATGCGAACGGTACGCTTTCGGGGCTGAACCAAGAACTTGAAAGGGCGGGGGTGAGCGTTGGCGTTTCCTTGCCCGTACTCACTCGCCCGCAATCTTTCGAAAGCGTGCTTAATTTCGCCATACAGGTGAATGAAGGGTATAAAAAGGGCGAGCATCGCGTGTATTCCTTCGCAGGGATTCACCCTGATTGCGAAGACGTTGAAGAAAAGCTTGCATTCGTGAAAAAGCAAGGAATTAAGGGGATAAAAATCCACCCTGAATATCAAGAAACGTATATCGACGACGAGCGGTATATCCGTATCTTTAACGCAGCGGCAGACGAAGGCTTGATTGTCGTTGCGCATTCTGGGGAGGACGCAGGCTATCCCGATTCGTTGCATTGTACGCCGCGTCGCGCATTAAACGCGCTTGAAAAGGTCAAAAAACCCTTTACTTTCGTGCTTGCGCATATGGGCGCATGCGGTATGTACGACGAGGTTTACGAGCTGTTGACAGGCAAAGACGTGTATTTCGATACGGCGTACGTGCTGGAAACAATCCCTAAGGATAGCTTTTTAAAAATTCTCGAAAAACACGGGGCGGAAAAGATTTTGTTCGCCAGCGACAGTCCTTGGCAGAGCATTGAAAAGACGGTGCAATACTTTTCCGCTTTGGGCATAGAAAAAGAAGCTGCGGAAAAGATTTTATATAAGAATGCCGCAAGCTTGCTTGCAAACACGTAATATAAAAACGGAAAGGATATCTCCTTTCCGTTTTTTGTTAGGATATGAAATTAAATGGTTTCAACGTTGATCAAATTAGAGTTCCCGCTCTTGCCGTTAGGCGTACCGCCCGTGATAACGATCGTGTCGCCCTTCTTCACCAAACCGCTCTTTTTTGCGATTTCTTTCGCAAAGTAGAAGAGAATATCAATGGAGGTGTATTCATCCGTTATAGCGGGTAATACGCCCCAACTAAGCGCTAACTGGCGGTATGCGTGAATGTCCGTGGTGATACCGATAATATTGATATTTGGACGGAAACGGGATACTTTTCGTGCCGTACCGCCCGTGCGGGTGCATACGACAATCGCGCTTGCGTTTAAATCCTTGGCTAAGGTTGCGGCGGAGTGGGAAAGTGCTTCCGAAGTGGTCTTAATCTCAAAATTTTCAATCGTTTGGATATATTCGATATGTTCTTCGGCGTGCTCTACGATTTTTGCCATTGCATTCACCGATTTTACGGGATAAGCGCCTGCAGCGGTTTCGCCCGAGAGCATTACTGCGGAAGTACCGTCGTAAACCGCGTTTGCAACGTCAGAAATTTCCGCACGGGTGGGCCGCGCGTTGTGAATCATCGATTCCAGCATTTCCGTTGCGGTAATTACGCGCTTACCGTGAATACGGCACTCGGAAATGATATGCTTTTGTACGTTAGGCAGCTCTACGTAAGGAATTTCTACGCCTAAATCGCCGCGGGCAACCATGATACCGTCCGAAACTTCCATAATGGAAAGCAGATTGTTCACACCGGAGCGGTTTTCAATCTTTGCGATAACGTCGATATGCGAACCGCCGTTTTTTGCAAGGAATTCCTTTGCGTCGATTACGTCTTGTGCCTTAGAAACGAAGGAAAGAGCTACAAAATCGATATCGTGCTCAATACCGAAAAGAAGGTCGGATTTGTCTTGTTCGGAAAGGAAATCGATGTGCAATTCCTTATCGGGGAAGAACATGGATTTGCGGCTGGAAAGCTCGCCGCCAATTTCTACGATGCAGTGCACGTTAGGAGCTTTTACTTCCGTAACGCGGAATACCATCATGCCGTTGTTTAAAAGAATTTTATCCCCCGGTACCATTTCTTCGCAAATCTTTGCGTAAGAGACGGAAACGCGCGCTTGATCGCCTTCCACGTCTTCGGTGGTAAAGATGAACGGGTCGCCTTCGTTTAATTGAATTTTCCCGTCTTTAAAGGGCTTGATACGGAATTCAGGGCCTTTCGTGTCCAAAAGAATAGGCAGGGGAAGGTGTTTGCTGTCGCGAACTTCCTTAATCATGGCAATCTTTTTGGCAAAGTCTTCATGCGTGCCGTGTGAAAAGTTTAAACGCACGATATCCATGCCGGCGTCAGCCATTTTGGCAAAGGTTTCTTTGTTATCGCTTGCAGGCCCGATAGTGCAGATGATTTTTGTTTTTTTCATAAGAGCTCCTAAAATATAACCGTGGGAAAGGGTGGCGGAATATGTGCCGCGGATTGATGAAAGAGGCGTATTCCATAGGGATATTCAACAAGCGCCAACTCTCTCCCATTTTAGTTTAATTATCTTCTAATATTTTACTCTATTTTTTTGTAAAAAGCAAGGGAAATAAGATGATTTTTTTTAATTAAAGTGCTATAATAAAAGAAGAATTTGAGTTTGTTATACGGTCGCGGGGTCGAAAGACCATGAGGAAAGTCCGAGCAGCACAGGACAGGGTGCCTGATAACGTCAGGCGAGGGCGACCTTAGGGATAGTGCAACAGAAATAAACCGCCGCAAGCGGCTTGACTTCGGTCTTGATTGCCTTCGGGTAGCCCACTTGCGGTAAGGATGGAAAGGCGAGGTAAGAGCTCACCGATACCGTGGTAACACGGTATGCCATGTAAACCCCACTCGCTGCAAGATTGGGTATCCGTCAATAGGGCTGTCCGTCCGACGGAATACCGTGAACATCGCTTGAGCTTGTCGGTGACGGCAAGCCTAGATAAATGACCGTACACGACAGAACTCGGCTTATAGACAAACTCAAATCTCTTATTTTATAGCCGTTTTTCCTTGAAATTATAAGGAAATTTACACAA
>JAZQLT010000017.1:0-2381 GCA_045542815.1 Candidatus Scatosoma sp.
GACATGGCTACATCCGACTTCGCCTTATCCAAAGCCTCGGGGCGCTCGGTGGAGGTACGGATACAAACGGCGGGGAAAGGCTTGCCTATGCTCGTGAAAAAGCTGCTCTCTTCGGGCAAGGTTCCGCTGTCCGACACTACCGTGTACGCGTTCATTTGCAATTTATTGTAATCGTGGAAGCCTAAGGGCTGTTGACAAATCACCCGCTTATCCAGCTGAAATCCGCTCTTTTCCAGACGGTTTCTGCTGCGGGGATGGCAGGAATACAGAATGGGCATATCGTACTTTTCCGCCATTTTATTGATTGCCGTAAAGAGCGAAAGGAAATTCTTTTCCGTATCGATATTTTCTTCTCTGTGCGCAGAGAGCAAAATATATTTCTTAGGCTGTAAGCCAAGACGGTCGAGCACGTCGCTCTTTTCAATCTCGGCAAGGTTGGCATGCAGCACTTCCGCCATGGGAGAACCCGTTACGTACGTTCTTTCCTTTGGCAAGCCGCAATCCGCCAAATAACGGCGGGCATGCTCGGAGTACGCCAAATTCACGTCGGAGATGATATCCACGATACGGCGGTTGGTTTCTTCGGGCAGGCACTCGTCCTTGCAACTGTTCCCCGCTTCCATGTGGAAAATGGGAATATGCAAACGCTTTGCCGCAATCGCGGAAAGACAGCTGTTCGTGTCCCCCAAAATCAGCAGAGCGTCGGGCTTGCAGGCTGCCATGAGCTTGTACGAGCAGTTGATGATATTCCCCACCGTCGCGCCCAGATCGTCGCCCACCGCGTCCATATACACTTCGGGGTCTGCGAGCTTCAAATCCTTGAAGAACACGCCGTTTAAGTTATAATCATAGTTCTGTCCCGTGTGCGCGAGAATGCAGTCGAAGTACTTTCTGCACTTATTGATGACCGCCGCCAAGCGAATGATCTCGGGGCGCGTGCCCACGATGATAAGAAGCTTTAATTTGCCGTTATTTTGGAATTTTACGTCCGAATAATCCAATTTCATTTTCATGTCCATAGTGTTTCACCTCGTATATGGTATGCCCGTTTATTCTACTGTCTCAAAAAAAGTATCGGGGTGTGCAGGGTCGAAGCGCTCGTTTGCCCACATCACCGTTACCAAATTTTCCGTCTCGGAAAGATTGATAATGTTATGCGTATAGCCGGGAAGCATATGCACCGCCTGTATCTTCTCCCCACGCACTTCAAAATTCAACACTTCTTCCGTGCCAATCTTGCGCTGTTGGATAAGCCCGTGCCCCGCCACGACAATGAAAAATTCCCATTTCGTGTGGTGCCAATGCTGCCCCTTTACCGCACCCGGTTTGGAGATGTTAATCGACACTTGCCCGCACTTTTCCGTTTTCAAAAGCTCGGTAAAGCTCCCCCTATCGTCCGCATTCGTCTTTAACTCGAATGCAACCTTATCCTTGGGCAAATAGGAAAGATAGGTGGAGTACAGCTTCTTTGCAAAGCTCCCGTTTGGAATTTCGGGAAGCATTAAGCTTTCGCTTTGCGCGCGGAAGGTATGAAGCAAATCCACGATTTCGCCCAGCGTAACCTTATGCGTCGTCGGCACGAAATAATATCTGCCGTTTTCACTTTCCACGGGCGTTAACCCGTCGTAATCGCAGCGGTGCCCCTTGCCTTCCAAAAGATCCAGCATTTCCGTTACCAGATCGTCAATGTATAAAAGCTCCAGCTCCACCGCGCGATCGCTCACAGTGATAGGCAAATCGTTGGCAATATTGTGGCAAAAAGTAGCTACGACACTGTTATAGTTGGGCCTGCACCACTTACCGAATAGGTTGGGGAAACGGTAAACGCATACCTGCCCCCCTTCTTTTGCCGCATAGTCAAAGAAAAGCTCTTCCCCCGCCTTCTTACTCCTGCCGTACTCTCCTTCGCTATAACGCCCAATCAAGGTCGCTTGGATAGAAGAAGAAAGCATGACGGGACAGTTATTTTTATGGGTTTTTAGCGTTTCTAAAAGGGTAGATGCAAACCCAAAATTCCCCTGCATGAATTCTTCCTGCGATTTGGGACGGTTCACCCCCGCAAGGTTGAACACGAAGTCCGCCTGCTTGCAATAGCCGTTTAAATCGGCGGGATCGCTGTCGATATCGTATTCGTAAACTTCTTCGATATGAAGCGCGGGGCGGGTTCTATCCTTCCCGTCTTTTAAGTTTTTGAGCGCGGCGCAGAGATTTTTCCCCACAAAGCCCTTTGCTCCGGTAATGAGTATCTTCATTTGTTACCTCAGTATTGGATACCGGCTTCGTCGAGGCGGTTGCGAATGTATTCCAGAGAAAGAAGCTTCTGCTTGACTTCCTCTACGCCCAGAAGCGCGGTGTTGCTGGAATCAAATTCGGAGAGGGAG
>JAZQLT010000018.1:0-3728 GCA_045542815.1 Candidatus Scatosoma sp.
AAGAGAAATTTAAGTGGACGCTGCTTTTCTGGATCACGGTATCCTTCCTTGTTTCGGCGATCGTCTATACGGTAGGGGAATTCGTATGGCCCGTAGCGATTTGGCTCGCCGTAGCGGCTGTTGCCGTCGTCGGTATCGTGCTCTATAACAAATACGCGGATAAAAAGGACGCGCAAAAGCGGCTTTTAAACGCAAGGAAATAAAACAGCTTATCAATAAAACACCTTTTTGCAAACGTACCTGCCCTTTTTATTAAAAACGAAGGGGCAGGTATGTAAATAAGGAGAAAAATGGAACCTATCGATATTATCTTAATTGTATTGTTGGCGGTTGCTATGATCGGCATCATCGCCTACTTAATTCGGAAAAAATTAAAAGGAGAGAGCGGTTGCGGTTGCGGCTGCAGCGGCTGCCCGAACGCGAGCGCTTGCCAAAGAGCAACCCTAACAAAAGAAAAAACGCCCGAAAGTAATGCGGACGGGGAGAGAAAGGACGATGTATAAAATTATGTTTGTCTGCCACGGCAATATCTGCCGTTCGCCTATGGCGGAATTTATGTGTAAAGACATGGTACGAAAGGCGGGAAGGGAAAACGAATTTGAAATCGCTTCTTCCGCCGTTTCCACCGAAGAAATTTGGGGCGGCGTGGGCAATCCCGTCTATCCGCCCGCCAAAGCCGAGCTTAAAAGGCACGGTATTTCTTGCGAAGGAAAAAGGGCGCAGCTCTTGACCCAACAGGACGGCGAATATTACGACCTGCTTCTTTGCATGGATGAAAGCAATCTGCGCCGAGCGCAGAAAATCGTAGGGGCACGCAACGCGGAAAAGTGCCGAAAGCTCTTACCGAACAGAGACGTTGCCGACCCGTGGTACACGGGAAATTTCACGGCGACGTACGAAGATATCCAGTGCGGGCTTAAAGAGTTGTTTGCGAGTTTGCAATAAAAAACAGCGGTTTTCACCGCTGTTTTTTTATATGGATTGTAAAATATACAATAAAATGTACGCGCCTTCCAACAATCCCAAATGCAGGGGATAGAAGATATAGAAAAAGTATTTCATGTTCCGCTTGCCCTTTTCGCCGTTGTACAAAAGCAGCAAGGGTATGGTAAACAGAGCATAAAAAATGACGGGGGAAAGCGGTCCTTGGTAGGTAAAGCAAAGCAAAAACAGGGGGATTGCCAAGCAGACCACTCTAAGGGGTAAAACATCGAGCTTTTTCAGATTATCGGGGGCAGGTATGCGGTGAAAGTCAAAAAGGGAGGCGAATACGGGCATTAAAACGCCGTAAAAGCCGTAATCCACCGTAAAGAATTTGCAAAAAATATTTACCCCGACAAGCAGGAGCAAGAAAGGTAAAAAGCAAAGGCATTTTTCCCAAGTTTTGCTGTTCTCGTCAAAGAAGCGTGCCTTGGCAAATTGCAGGGCGTAAATCAAGAGTACGGACAGGGAAAAAGTAATCAGGATACTGAAATACAGGTTTTTCGGGTCGAAAATATAATAAACGATTTGACACGCCGCGCCCAAGCCAAAGAGCATAAAAAAGTGCTTTACTTTGTTGCGCGTGTAGCGGCAACCCTCCGAAATCGCGAAAGCGAACAGGGGCATAGAGAGCCTACCGATTGCGCGAAGCCATAAGGTTTGGGGGAAGAAAATCAAGCCGAAATGATCGACAAGCATGAACAAAGCGGCGAGAAGCTTTAAGGTGTTCCCGTTTAAGATGCGTAATTTTTTCAAAGTTTCCATATTCGTTTACTTCTTGCGTTTTTCCTTTTCGGGTTCTTCCTTTTCGGGGGCTTGGATTGCGGGCGCGCGCTTTGCCGCTTTTAATTGGCGTTTTTCTTCCGTTTTTTGCGCCTTTAAAAGCTTCGCGTTTTCCTTCTTTTCCGTCTTTGCCTGCTGCTTTTCAAGCGCTCTCTTTTCTCGCGCTTGCTGTACCATGCTTTCGAGCTTGTTGAGATTTTCTTCCTTAGGCGCTTCCGCGTCCATTTTCTTTAAAATATGCCCGCCCA
Source organism: Candidatus Scatosoma sp. (assembly GCA_045542815.1). Classification (GTDB taxonomy): domain Bacteria; phylum Bacillota; class Clostridia; order Christensenellales; family Borkfalkiaceae; genus Scatosoma. The sequence goes on from JAZQLT010000018.1 coordinate 2,013, forward strand.
AAATAGGTACGTTTGCCAAATCCGATTTAACGGCGTCGAGAAGGAAGGTCTTTTCCGCGTCTAAGAACTTGATGATGATATAGAACAAAAGCTCCAGCACCCAACCGATGACCATGAGTACAACGAGCAGGAAGGAAAGGGGATCGAATTCAATTTTTGCCACGATCAAACCGTAAACGGTAATGCCGATCGTAAAAAATTTAATCGAGCGTTTGCTCCACCCGTAAATCTCCTTAACCAACCGTTTGAGTTCTTTTCTGCCCTTGCGCATTTCCACGATGAAGAAGAATACGAAATATCCTATCGCCAGCGCGAGCAGCACGGCGTTTGCGATTTGAATGGGGAGCTTTTTATTCGTAAAAAGTGCATAAATGAGATATACGATAGATAAAAGCTGTGTGGTGATTTTGATGCCGTTGGCAATTTTTCTAAAATCGCCGATAATCTTGTTAAAAGCGGCTTTGGTGTAATCGAGCATAGCTTACTCCTTGTCTTGTAATTTAGGCGGTTTCCCGAAATAGGAATAAAACCCGCATACCAGGTGTGCGTTGAACAGTTTTTTCTTCTTGTTTGCGGATTTTCCAAACCACCTTTCAAATTCCGGCAGGGAAGTCAAAATATACGCATTCCAATCGGGAAGCGCACGGAAAGTTTTGCCAAAATCCGACATCAGCGCGCGTACCTGCTTTTCTTCGCCAAGGCGTTCGCCGTAGGGCGGGTTAGAAAGGAGCACGCCGTATTTTTGCTGGCTTGTGAACGTTCTTGCGTCCGCAACGGTAAAGCGGATATATTTTTCCACGCCCGCACGCTTTGCATGGTATTTTGCGATAGAGATTGCTTCGGGGCTGATATCGCTGCCGAAAATCACGGGGCTTGCGTTCCGCCGTTCGAGCGCCCGCGCCTCTTCCTTTGCCCGCTGTAATATACCGCTTGGAGCGCACTGCCAAGCCGTAAAATCAAAATCTCGACGCAGCCCCGGCGCGATACAAAGCGCCTTCATCGCCGCTTCGATGGGCAAAGTGCCGCTCCCGCAGAAAATATCCGCGAAGGGCTTTTCCATATCCTTATCAGGGTTATAAAAGGTGCTGTCGATAAGCGCGGCGGCAAGCGTTTCTTTCAAAGGCGCACTGTATGCAAGCGAGCGGTAACCGCGCTTGTGCAAGCTCTCTCCCGAAGTATCGAGCGTAACCGTAACCTCGTCTTTAAAAATGGAAATGCCCACGATAAAGCGCGCGCCCGTTTCGGAAAAGGTCCTTCTGCCCATGTGCAGCTTTTCCGCAAGTCGGGAGATGATTGCCTTTTTCGCAACCCCGCCCGCGGCTTTGATTGCAGCAAGCGTGCTTTGCACGCTCTTGCCGTCCATAAGGATTTTGGAATCGGCAGCCAGCCATTCTTCCCAGGGAATAGAGAAAACGCCGTCGTACAGCTCGTCAAAAGTCTCCGCATGAAAGCGGGAAAGTACGATCAGCACCCGCTCGCCGCTCCGCAAAAATACGTTCAGACGGGCGATATCTTGCCAATCGCCTTCTACTTCGATACGCCCGTTGTCGGCGGGGGCTTTCTCATAGCCCAGCGAAAAAAGCTGTCTTTTGGTGATTTGTTCTAAGCCCGAAGCTACGGGAACGAGTAATTTCATAGCTTCCATTATATACGCATTTCTGGGATTTGTCAAGTTCCTGATTGACAAGCGTCGAAAAAGGGGGTATAATGGGGATA
>JAZQLT010000019.1:0-7667 GCA_045542815.1 Candidatus Scatosoma sp.
ATCGAAACGGCCGGGACGAAGCAATGCAGGGTCGAGGATGTCCGCGCGGTTGGTCGCCGCCATCACGATGATGCCTTCGTTGCTTTCAAAACCGTCCATTTGGACGAGGATTTGGTTGTGGGTTTGTTCACGTTCGTCGTGACCGCCGCCAAGGCCTGCGCCGCGGCGTCTGCCCACCGCGTCAATTTCGTCCACGAAGATGATGCAAGGCTGATTTTTCTTCGCCATATCGAACAAGTCGCGTACGCGCTTCGCGCCCACGCCGACGTACATTTCTACAAAGTCCGAACCCGATACGGAGAAGAAGGGCACGCCCGCTTCGCCCGCTACGGCTTTCGCAAACAAGGTCTTACCCGTTCCCGGAGGGCCTACCAAAAGCACGCCCGAGGGAATTCTCGCGCCGAGCGCAGAGAACTTTTTGGGGGATTTTAAAAATTCCACCACTTCTTTGAGTTCTTCCTTTTCTTCTTCTGCGCCCGCTACGTCCGAAAAGCGCACTTTAAGGTTGTTTTGCACCTGCGCTTTGGATTTGCCGATGTTCATATTCGCGTTGCCCGCACCCGAAGCACTGCGCATAATCAGCCAGAACATCAGTGCCACGAGCACTACGCCGAGCAAGGGGAAAAGACTCGACCAAACGCTGCCTGCGTTGGGGTCTGCCATTTCAAAGTCGTTAAGCGCTAATAATGAAAAACTAGCAACTTTTTTGTAGATTTCTGGATTGCTTGGATCAAAATATTTCCCGCCTTCCATAAATTCGGGTGCTTTCGATTGAATATACTTTTCTACTTCGGCAAACGAACTGAAATCGTAGATGCTGGATATATTTACGGTATATACAGCAAGCGTTTTACCACTTTTCTCATCAACAAGTTTACCCGTCCAGTTATACGCGTCAACGTACAATTGATTGATTTCTCCCTTGGCAAGCTTTACCAAAAATTCAGGAATGGAAAGTTCTTCCGCACGGTTGACGATATCGGAAAGCAATATCCCCACGAGCGCCACGATCACGAGCGTTACAACAATCCATATAATTGTTTTCGTTCTCTTATTCAAAATAATTCTCCCTTTTGGAAATTTTTACAATTTCAACGCTATTATTTTACCATAAGAAAAAAGGTTTTTCAAGCGTTTCCGCACCGAAAAACCAAACATTTAACAAACGTTCACTTACTTAACACAGTTTTTTGTCGAATATTGTCTTACAAAAAGCTTTCGATTAAAATCTTTAATCCGATTGCGAGCAATACGGCACCGCCGAAAATCTCCGCTTTGTCCGCGAGCTTATCACCCACCGCTTTGCCGATATACACCGCGCCTACGCTTAAACCAAAGGTCAAAACCCCGATCACGCCCGTTGCGCCCCAAACGCCAAGCGCAAGTCCGCCCGAAATTGCCGCCATTTGCAGAGTTACCCCTACGGCAAGCGCGTCGATAGACGTTGCGATTGCTTGTAAAACAAGCTTTCCAAACGATAGTGTTTTGTCTTTTTGCGCCGTTAAACTCGTACCTGCCCCCGCCGTTTGGCAATTTTCACAGCCGTTTGTCGGCGGATTTTTAGAGCGGATAAGCTCGCCAATCCCTTCGTGGAGCATTCTCCCGCCCAAAAAGGCAAGCAGCCCAAAGGATATCCACGCGGAGATTTTTTCAAACGCGTCCAAGAATGCGTTTGCCACGATCCCCGTGATAAAATACCCGATCACGGGCATCAAAAATTGGAAAAAGCCGAATAATACGCCGATTAAAAGGGCTTTCTTTGCGGGCATTTTCGAATTTGTCATGCCGTTCGTCATGGCTACCGCACACGCGTCCATCGACAGCGCAAGCCCTAAAAGTACGATTTCCCAAACTCCCATTACAAACAACCGCGGTCCTTTAAAATCTGCAACACGTCCGCAAAAATCTCCGCGGGCGTTTGATTGCCATCTACGCATGCCACACGGTCGGGTTCGGCTTTTGCCACCGCTTTATACCCTTCGTACACCCGCTTGTGGAACGCCATGCCCGCTTGCTCTAAGCGGTCGTTCTCGTCCGCGCCGTGCTTTCTCAAAAACGCCGCTTCGGGGGTAAGATCGATAAACACCGTAACGTCGGGGCGATACTTCGTCAGCGCAAACGCGTTGATTTTGGACACGAACTCCGCGCCAAGCCCGCGCGCATACGCTTGATACGCCAAGGAAGAGTCCACGTAGCGGTCGCAGATGACGAGGTTGCCTTCGCTAAGAGCAGGCTCCACCCGATCGTGCAGGTGCTGTACGCGCGAAGCGGCATAAAGGAGAGCTTCGCACTCGTCCGTCATCTCGGAGTTCTTTCCGTTCAACAAAATTTCGCGAATCGCCTCGGAAATTTTCCCGCCGCCCGGCTCGCGGGTAAAAATGTGCGGGATTTTATTCTCGGTCAGATACTCGCTCAAAAGCTTGAGCTGCGTGCTCTTTCCCGAACCGTCGCAACCTTCAAAGGTGATAAATTTTCCTCTTGCCATAACTATCTTATTCCTTTTCCTCTTCGATAAATACCGATATTTTTCCGTTTCTTACGCCATAAACGTTATCCGCGCTTTGCAATAAGCGCACCGCTTCCGACTCCATTCTTTCTCCCGCCCGTATAAGCGGAGTGCAGGGCGGGAAAAGCCCGCAATTTTCCGCGCAAATCCGCCCGATTGCCCGTTCTAAATCCACCTGCTCCGTCTGCGCGTTTTTATCAAAAACAAGGGGGGCAGGTACGCGTTCAATGCCCTGTACAGCCTCGTAAGGGTAGAGCGTAAACGCTTTTTCGAGCGCGCCTTGCAGGGCGCGAAACTGCCGTAGAGACGTAGCGGGGGAAAGGTAAAAGCACAGGATATTCCCGTCGCAAAATTCGGCAAAAATCCCTTTGCTTTCCAAGTATTTTTCCGCTTCAAACGCCCGCTTTCCAAAGCGCGCGCAAAGCTTCGTCCAGTCTTTACCAAGGTATATGCGCGTTTTTGCGTCCGCATACGCCCGAACGGTCTTTTCCAAGGCTTCGTTTTTAGGATATTTCACCGCGTATTCCACGCTCGCCATAATGGGATAAGACGGGCTGGTGGTACGGAAGGTATCCACCGCTTTTTCCAAAGCGTTTGCGTGCGCTTGCGTTCTTGCCGACGCAACCGCGCCTTGGGTGAGCGCAGGCAAGCTCTTATGCACGCCGTCCACCCATAAATCGGCGTACGCGCCCGCATACAGCGTTTTATCAAAATGCAAATGCCCGCCGTGCGCCCCGTCGATCAAAAGCAGTTTCCCCGTTTCGTCGCAATATTCGCGCGCGCCCGCCAGATCGGCAACATTCCCGTAATAGTTCGGGCTCGTCAAAAAGAGTGCGTCCGCTTGGGTAAGAAGCTGACCAAAGCGCTCCTTCAACTCGGACATGGTATAGGGACAAGGGATTTCCCCTTGTATTTTTTGCGGGTAAATAAGGGGGGTAAGCCCCAAGAGTGCGCAACCGTTAAACAGGCTCTTGTGCGAGCCTTCGCAAAAGGCTACGCTCTTCACCCCAAGCGCTTTTGCCGCGCGGAGTATGGAAAGCACGCCCGCCGTACTCCCGTCCGTTAAAATGAAGCTCTTGTGCGCGCCAAGGATTTTTGCAACGTCTTGTTCCGCTTCTAAGATACAACCTTTGGGCGCGGAGAGATTGTCGGAAAAAGAAAGCTCCGTGATATCCCAATCCCGCTGCTTATGCCCGGGGGTGTGGAAGGAAAGGTGCTTTTTCTTCGCGTTTTTTGCAAGCATGGAATAAATCCTGCACTCCGCTCGCGTTTGTTTGTGCTTCAAAACTCTTCTCATGACTGCGCCGCCAAAACAGTGCGTACGAGATAGTTGACGTAGAGCAAACTCTCGTAGGCAAAGCCTTCTTCCACTTCGTCAAAATCAAAAAACGCCACGTTCATGTTTTCCGCGCTCAGCACCTTTTGCTGCGCGCCTGTTTCCGCGTTGACAACCGTCTTTTCGTAAGCAAACACCGAAGAAAGCCCACCCATGTTCGAGCCGACAGGGCAAAGGTTGATAGAATACGTCCCTTCCAGCAGCACTTCGCCGCTCTCGCGGTCAAGTATCTGCGTGTTCGTAAGCGCGATTGTGCCGCCGTCTAAATAAGAGTAAAACTCGGTGAGCGCGGCACTGTATTTTTCAATACGCTCGATATCGTCCGCAATGCCTTGCTTGATCTGCGCTTCTTTTTTATAGCGCTTGTCCTTATTCTTTTTAACGCGCGCACGGAAATCCTTTTCCACCGCTTCTTTGTTTAAAGTGCCGCTTGTGTAATCTCCGTCCGTATAGTAGGCGTTTAGATAACGCTCCATTTTTTTAAAGAACCCGTCTTCCGCTTCGCGGTCGAGATTGTACAGCATATGCCCGTACAGCCCGATAAAGCTTTGCAGATAGCTGTCGCAGACAGTCTGTCCGTCCTTTTCATAGCGCGCTTTGGGATCGTCGATATCCGCTATCATGACGACGTCGCCTTCCGCAATACTCGTGCGCGTTTGTACGAGCGTGGCGCCGTATTTCTCTTCCATAGCAACGTCCACTTGCGAAAGCTCTAATACTTCATGGGAAAACACACCGCTTGAAAAAGCCTTGTTGTAGGAAGTATAGAACTTCGTTCTCTCCAAATTCACGTTCCCCGTATAGTTGAAAACGGTGAATTTCTGCGCCGCAGTGATCCGCGTTGCCGTCGTAGTGAAGATAACTACCCACGCGAAAATGACCGCCGCGATCGTCGCGACGATTTTTAACCAGTCGTAGGAAAGCATACGCGCCAGCCGTTGTTTGGTTATTTTTGCGTCCATTGTTTTCTCCGTGTATTCTGCATAAATGAATATTTATTCGATATAGATAGGGTACAGGTATTAAAATAAAGGAATATCCTGTGTATAATTATAAAAACGCCGACCCGCCGACTTTATAGCCGAAGGGTCGGCGCGTCTATTTATTTTTTCGGCTTCATCGTGGGGAAGAGAATAACGTCGCGAATCGTCGAGCTGTCGGTAAGCAGCATAACGAAGCGGTCAAACCCAAGCCCAAGCCCGCCTGTGGGGGGCAAACCGTATTCAAGCGCGTTAATGAAATCTTCATCCACCTGCGCGTCGTTGTTACCCTTTGCGCGTTTTGCTTCCACCTGCTTGACCATACGTTGTTTTTGATCGATGGGGTCGTTCAGCTCGGAGAAAGCGTTGCCGTACTCGTGCCCGCAAATGAAGTATTCAAAACGTTCGGTGAATGCGGGGTTGGAAGGCTTGCGCTTTGCCAAAGGAGAGTTTTCCACGGGATAATCGTAGATAATGGTGGGTTGAATGAGCTTATCTTCTACGAACGCGTCGAAGAGTTCGATCAAAACCCAGCCCTTGGTTGCGTTTTCGTGTTCAAGCTCCACGCCCAGCGATTTTGCCGCCGCACGTGCGTCTTCGTCGCTCGCCCAGTCGTTGTAATCCACGCCTGCGTACTTTTTCACCGCTTCCGCCATGGTCAGTCTCGTCCAATCGCCCATGTGGATTTCCGTACCCTGATAGGTGATATCCAACGTTCCGCAGACGTTTTTCGTAACCGTTTTGTACAGGTCTTCGATCATGTCCATCATGTCGAAATAGTCGCTGTACGCTTCGTACATTTCAATCGTCGTGAACTCGGGGTTGTGGTACGCGTCCATGCCTTCGTTACGGAAGATGCGCCCCACTTCATACACTCTGTCCATACCGCCGACAATCAAGCGTTTTAAGAAAAGCTCCGTTTCGATACGCATATACATATCCAAATCGAGTGCGTTATGGTGGGTCTTAAAGGGTCTTGCGTCCGCGCCGATTTCCAAGGGGAGAAGGGTGGGCGTATCCACTTCCAAATATCCGCGGTTGTCCAAGTAATTGCGGATCTCTTTCAAAATCAAAGAACGCTTGCGGAAGGTGTCCTGCACGTCCTTGTTCATGATAAGGTCAAGGTGGCGCAGGCGGTACTTCATATCCTTATCCTGCAAGCCGTTGTATTTTTCGGGCAGGGGGAGCAGAGATTTGGTGAGCAGGGTCAGCTCGGTAACGTGGACGGAAACCTCGCCCGTCTGCGTTTTGAACACAAAGCCCTTGAACCCGAAAATGTCGCCGATATCATAGTCCTTTTTATAGGACATGTAGTTTTCTTCGCCGATATCCTGACGGGTTACGTAGATCTGAATAGACCCGCTCTTGTCCGCAATGTGGGAAAAGGACGCCTTGCCCATGATACGGCGGGACATCATACGCCCAGCCAAAGCAACCGTCTTCCCTTCGTACGCTTCAAAATTGTTTTTAATCGTCGCCGAGTCCGCATCTACGGGGTATTTTACCTGTTCGTAGGGGTTTTTGCCTTCGGCAACGAGCTTTGCGAGCTTTTCGCGGCGAATTCTCGCCTGCTCGATAAGCTGTTCTTCTTCCGCAGCCGCTTCCACGGGTGCGTTCACGTTCTTATTCTCTTGCATTTGTAGTCCTCTTGCGTTGTGAAAATTTTACTGAATTTCCTTGATAGTAAGCTTATATTCGCCGTCGGGAGCAACGATTTTTACCACGTCGCCGACCTTGTGCTTCAAGCGCGCCGCGCCGACGGGGGATTCGTTGGAAATTTTATTCTCCATTGCGTTTGCTTCCGTCGTACCCGTGATCTCATACACTTCTTCTTCGTCAAATTCGGGATCATATACGCGCACCTTCGAGCCGATATGCACAAAGGAAGTATCGGTGTTTTCTTCGAGAATGACCGCGTTTTTGATTTTGTAATCCAAATCCACGATTTCGCCTTCGTTCGCCGCCTGTTCGTTACGAGCCGCGTCGTATTCCGCGTTCTCGGAAAGGTCGCCGTGGCTTCTCGCTTCCGCGATACGTTCCACGATCTCCTGACGCTTTACCGTCTGCAAATATTTCAGACGTTCTACCGCTTCGTCGTAGCCTTTTTGGGTCATGATAAACTGCTGTTCAGCCATGCTATTCCTCCTGTTCCGTTTCTTTGAATTTTTCGGGCTTTTTTCGGAGTATTGTCGAACCCCAAAATATTGAAACTACACGAAAAAAAACCGCTCGCCCACGGAACGTAAAAATACAACCGCGACTTTTTCTTAACAAAAAAGCCACGGCGTTATTTCATTATCGTTATTATAGCCTATTTTCCTTCCTTTGTCAATACTTTTTTAAAGCTTTCCAAAGATTTTCCCGTCTTTTTACCCTTTCTTCACTTATTTTTCGCTAAAAACGCCGACATTTTGTCAAACGCTTCCGAAAGAGCGTTCATGCTCGTTGCGTACGAAATACGCACGTTGTTCTCGCCGAACTCCCCAAATGCGTTTCCGGGTACGACTGCCACTTTCTGCTCGGCAAGCAATCCGTTGGCGAACGCTTCTCCGCTCATGCCCGCGTTCTTCACGGAAGGGAAAGCGTAAAACGCGCCCTGCGGCTCGAAGCAGTGCAAGCCGATTTCTTTTAAGGAGTGGAGTACGAATTTTCTGCGCTTATCGTAAGACTCCCGCATCTCCGCAACCGTGGCAAATCCGTCCGAAAGCCCGTCCTTGAGCGCTTCAATCGCCGCGTGCTGCGACATGATCGGCGCGCACATGATCCCGTACTGATGAATTTTGAACATCGCTTCGTCGATTTCGGGGGGAGCGCACACGTAGCCCATTCTCCAACCCGTCATCGC
>JAZQLT010000020.1:0-13155 GCA_045542815.1 Candidatus Scatosoma sp.
TTTTGCCCTGCGGGCAAAGTGAAGTTTGCTAACGCAAGTTAAGTTTTGCCTACGGAAAAGTGAAGTTTGCCCCTTGTGGGGCAAGTTAAAGAAATATCAATAACAGCCACAACTTTTTGCGAAGCAAAAAACTTCACTGCGACGAAATCGCAACTTCACTTATCAAAGATAAACTTCACTTTCACAGAGTGAAAACTTCACTCTCCTATTATTTTCCTAAAAAATAAACAAAAAACGGGCAATAATCCGTTGACAATCCTATAAAAAATAGAGTACAATATATACATTATAATATACAAAGGCTATGACGGGATAAAAATCCGTAAGGTTTGCTTATGCAGAGAGTCGGCGGTGGGTGCGAGCCGATACAGCTTTTCGGAATATAGCTCCTCCCCGAGCCGCCGACAGAACGGCGAAGCAGCTTCGCCAAGTAGATTCGGACGGGTTCTCCCGTTACAGAGAGCATGAGCGGACGGTAGATTTACCGTCAATCGGAGTGGTACCGCGGAGTTTTCTTCGTCTCTTGACAGTGGCGCTTTTTAACGCGTAGTTAAGAGACGATTTTTATTTCTTGCACAACCCCATTATTTTAAAACAGTGAGTAGGTATTATGAAAAACAGCAACAAGTATGTAAAACAGTATTTCGAGCCACAGGGCGTTACGATGGACTGGACGAAAAAATCTTCCATCGAAAAACCGCCGATTTGGTGCAGCGTCGATCTTCGCGACGGCAATCAGGCGCTCATCATTCCCATGAGCTTGGAAGAAAAACTGGAGTTTTTCAAGCTCCTTTGTAAAGTCGGCTTTAAGGAAATCGAAATCGGCTTCCCTGCGGCGAGCGAGACGGAATACGAATTTTGCCGTAAGCTCATCGAAGAAGATTTGATTCCCGACGACGTTACGATTCAAGTGCTTACGCAATCGCGCGAGCATATCATCGCCAAGACCTTTGAAGCCTTGAAGGGCGCAAAGCGCGCAATCGTACACCTGTACAATTCCACCTCGGTGGCGCAAAGGCAACAGGTGTTCAAGCGGGAGAAAAAAGAGATTGTGGATATCGCCGTATTCGGCGCAAAGCTCTGCAAGGAATACCGTGAAAAGGCGGAAGGGAAGATTACCTTTGAGTATTCTCCCGAAAGCTTCACGGGCACGGAACCCGAATTTGCCGCGGAGATTTGTAACGCGGTGCTGGATATTTGGCAGCCGACCGCAGACGATAAGGCAATTATCAATCTGCCCGTAACGGTGTCGCACTCTATGCCCCACGTGTATGCAAATCAAGTGGAGTATATGTGCAAGAACCTGCATTTTAGAGAAAACGTCGTGGTATCTTTGCACCCGCACAATGACAGAGGGTGCGCGGTGGCGGACAGTGAAATGGGCTTGCTTGCGGGGGGCGACCGTATCGAAGGCACGCTCTTTGGCAACGGAGAACGGACGGGGAACGTGGATATCATCACGCTTGCCTTGAATATGTACTCGCAGGGGATTGACCCCCAGCTTGACTTTTCCGATTTGCCCGCGATTACGGCAGTGTACGAGAGAGTAACGAGAATGAAAGTGAGCGAGCGGCAGCCGTACAGCGGTGCGTTGGTGTTTGCGGCATTCTCAGGCTCGCATCAGGACGCGATTGCAAAGGGCATGAAGTACCGTGTGGAAAAGGACGCGAAATCGTGGACGGTACCCTATCTCCCCATCGATCCTGCCGACGTTGGCAGAGTGTACGAAGCGGACGTTATCCGTATCAATTCCCAATCGGGAAAGGGTGGGATCGGGTATATACTCGAAACGCAGTTTAAGCTGGTATTGCCCCCGAAAATGCGCGAAGTGTTCGGGTATCACGTCAAGAGTATTTCCGACCATGCACATAAAGAGCTTTCGCCCGACGAAGTGCATGATATCTTCCTGCGGGATTTTGTCAATCTGGACGGCAAGCTCCGTGTGGTGAACGCGGTGTACGAAGAGCTGGACGCGGACAGAGTGCTTGGCAAAGTAGAGCTGGAATATCTCGGCAAAGCCCAAACGCTGGAAGTGGAAGGCAACGGCAGACTGGATTGCGTGTCTAACGCAATCAAGCAGGCAATCGGCAAGGACTACGTGTTGGAAAGCTACGTAGAGCACGCTCTGGAAGAGAAATCGACGGCAAAAGCGGCTTCTTACGTATGTATCGTAGCAGACGGCAAATCCCATTGGGGCGTAGGCATACACAGCGATATCATGGCGTCGTCGGTTAGGGCGTTGGTATCTGCGGTAAACAGAATGTTATAACGAGTTAAGTTTTTCTCCGTTGGCGAAAAGTGAATTTTATTTTCAATAAGTGAAGTTGCGACTTCGTCGCAGTGAAGTTTTCACTTCTTGAAAGTTATGGCTGTTATAAAAAACACCCGCAACTTGCCCCAAAGGGGCAAACTTCACTTGCATTAGCAAACTTAACTTTGCCATAGGCAAAACTTCACTTGCGTTAGCGAACTTCACCTTTAATAAATGAAAAACTTAATCTGATAAGAGAGTAAAAAGGAGAAACAAAGAATATGAAATTAACAGGCGCGCAAATTTTAATTCAAACGCTGATTGAACAGGGGGTAACGGACGTTTTCGGATATCCCGGCGGTCAGGTAATCAACATTTACGACGCTTTGTATGAATACAAAGACAAAATCAACCACGTACTTACCGCACACGAACAGGGTGCGGCGCACGCTGCGGACGGGTATTCGAGAGCTACGGGTAAAGTGGGCGTATGTATCGCTACCAGCGGCCCCGGCGCAACCAACTTGGTAACGGGTATCGCAACGGCTATGCTTGACTCCGTGCCCATGGTCGCAATCACGGGCAACGTGCCTTGCTCGCTCATCGGCAAGGACAGCTTCCAAGAAATCGACATCACGGGCGTAACCCTGCCTATTACCAAGCATAACTATTTCGTCAGCAATATCGCAGAGCTCGCGGACACCGTTCGCGAAGCGTTCATGGTGGCGAAATCGGGTAGGCCCGGTCCCGTCCTTATCGACATTCCCAAGGACGTACAGGTAAGCTCGTACGAATACGAGGAAAAGCCCGTGGTAGAAAAACAGTCTCTGCCCAAAGTAAAGGAAAGCCTTGTAGAGGAAGCGGTAGAGCTTATCAAAGAGTCGAATAAGCCGTATATCTACGTAGGCGGCGGCGCAGCAGGGCTTGGCATGGGTGATGAAATCGTGGCGTTTGCTAAGAAGATTGGCGCGGTGATCGGCTGTTCGTTCATGGGTCTTTCGGCGGTACCGCAGGAAAGCGACAGATTTTTAGGAATGCAGGGCATGCACGGGCATTACGCTTCGTCCATGGCGCAAAACGAAGCCGATCTCATCATCGCGGTAGGCGTTCGTTTCTCGGACAGAGCGACGGGCAACGTATCCAAATTTGCTAAGAAGAGCAAGATTTTGCAAATTGACGTGGATTCCGCGGAAATCAATAAAAACGTACGGGTAAATCTTGGGCTTGTCGGGGACGTGGAAGACGCGTTCAAGCGTATCGCGGCAAAGTGCGAAGCCAAAGACAACGGCGCATGGCTTTCGCGTGTAGAAGAACTCAAGAGAGAAGAAAAGGGCTTTGAAGAAGAAATCGCGGCGGCGGCAAAAGCGCCCCTTACACCTAGACAGGTATTCGATATCATCAACGAGCTTAAACCCGAGGCAACGATCACGGCAACGGACGTAGGACAGCACCAAATGTGGGCGGCGCAGTACGCGACCTTTGACCGTCCCCGCCGTTTCGTATCCAGCGGCGGCTTGGGTACGATGGGCTTTGGCTTGGGCGCGGCGATCGGTTCGTACGTGGCGACCAAAGACCCCGTAGTGCTGATTACGGGCGACGGAAGCTTCGGCATGAACTTGAACGAGCTGGCAACGGCGGTTTCTTATAAAATCCCCGTAGTGATCGTGCTTATGAACAACGGCGTTTTGGGTATGGTGCGTCAGTGGCAGACCCTGTTCTTCGGAAAACGGTATTCCAACACCGTGCTGGCGAGAAAGACCGACTTCGTAGCGCTTGCAAAAGCGTTCGGCGCGGACGGGTATCTTGCGGAAACGGAAGTCGAGTTCAAAAAAGCGTTTTCGGCGGCAATCAAAGCGAATAAACCCGTCGTGATCGACGTACGCATCGACAAGGACGAGCTGGTATTGCCCATGCTGCCTCCCGGCGGAGCGATTGACGATATCATTACGAAAATCAAATAAGAGCATAGAGATATGCCTTACGGCGCGATATACCCTGCGGGTGCGATATGCGTTGCAGGGCAACGCGCTGTGGGAATAGTGCAATAACGCAAGGCAAAGCCTTGCATATCGCATTTGCACAAGCAAATATATCGCAACGAAAGTTATATCGCATTCCCAAAGGGAATATCTCGTTCAATGGATAAGGAGATTAAAAATGGAAAAACAGAAATTTGTAATAGCGGTGTACGTAGAGAACAAAGCGGGCGTACTTACCCGTGTAACGGCGATGTTCACCCGCCGCGGCTTTAATATCGACGCGTTGACGGTAGGGGAAACGGAACATTCCGAATATTCCCGTATCACGATCGCCATGAGCGGAGACGCGCACGCAAAGGAACAGCTTATCAATCAGCTTAAAAAACTGATGGTGGTCAAAAAGGTCGAAGTGCTCGAAGAAGAACCTATCAAGCGCGAGCTCATGCTTATCAAGGTTTTCAATAAATCGGAAAACCGCAGCGATATCATGACGGCGGTGGACGTGTTCAGAGCGAGCGTTATCGACTACACTCCCGAAGGCATGTGTATCGAGGTTACGGGCAGCCCGTCTAAAATCGACGCGTTCGTAAAACTCATGCAGCCCTTTGGAATTTTGGAAATGTGCCGTACGGGTATCGTAGCGCTCGACCGCGGCAATAAAACTCTTTTTAGCGAATAATAAAATAAACATAAAGGAAAGGAAAAATATCATGGCAAACAGAATTTTTTATCAAGCAGATTGCGATTTGAACAAATTGAACGGCAAAACCGTAGCAATTATCGGTTACGGTTCGCAGGGCCACGCGCACGCGCTCAACCTTAAGGATTCGGGCGTGAACGTTGTCGTTGGTCTTTACAAGGGCAGCAAGAGCTGGGAAAAAGCGGAAAAGCAGGGCGTTAAAGTTATGACGGCTGCGGAAGCTGCGAAGGCGGCGGATCTTATCATGATCCTGATCAACGATGAAAAGCAGGCGAAACTGTACAAAGAAAGCATCGAACCTAACCTTACCGAAGGCAAGACGCTTGCGTTTGCGCACGGCTTCAACATTCACTTCGGCTGCATTAAGCCCCCGAAGAACGTGAACGTAATCATGGTAGCGCCCAAGGGTCCCGGACACACCGTTCGCAGCGAATATCAGGTAGGCAAAGGCGTTCCCTGTCTTATCGCGGTAGAACAGGACGCAACGGGCGACGCGCTGGAAATCGGTCTTGCATACGCGGCTGGTATCGGCGGCGCAAGAGCGGGCGTTTTGGAAACCAACTTCCGTACGGAAACGGAAACCGATTTATTCGGCGAACAGGCAGTCCTTTGCGGCGGCGTTTGCGCGCTCATGCAGGCGGGTTTTGAAACGCTTGTGGAAGCAGGCTACGATCCCAGAAACGCATATTTTGAATGTATCCACGAAATGAAGCTCATCGTTGACCTTATCTACCAGAGCGGGTTTGAAGGCATGAGATATTCCATTTCCAACACCGCGGAATACGGCGACTACATCACCGGACCCAAGATCATCACCGAAGAAACCAAGAAGGCGATGAAGAAGGTGCTCAAAGACATTCAAGACGGTACGTTCGCAAAAGAATTCTTGCTGGATATGTCCGACGCAGGCTCTCAGGTGCACTTCAACGCGATGAGAAAGATCGCGGCAGAACATCCTTCCGAAGTGGTAGGCAAGGATATCAGAAAGCTGTATAGCTGGGCAGACGA
Organism: Candidatus Scatosoma sp.; assembly: GCA_045542815.1. Taxonomy (GTDB): domain Bacteria; phylum Bacillota; class Clostridia; order Christensenellales; family Borkfalkiaceae; genus Scatosoma. The sequence goes on from JAZQLT010000020.1 coordinate 5,939, forward strand.
AGAAAAGTTCATTAACAACTAAAACATAACACGGGCGATATGCCTTACGGTGCGATATACTGCGTGCGATATGCTCGCGGCGCTCGCGCGATATGTCGCTAACGCGACGTTGTGGGAATATTACAATAACGCAAGGCTATGCCTTGCAGCTCGCATTCGTGAAACGAATATATCGCATTTGCGGAGTAAATATATCGCATTGCCGCAAGGCAATATCTCGCGGTGGCTTGCCACCAAAAAGGAACGCACTATGATCAAAGACACAATAGTAGATGGATTTCAAAACGCACCGCACAGATCGTTATATCACGCGCTGGGTATGACGGACGAAGAACAGGCTCGTCCGCTCATCGGCGTAGTTTGCTCGTATAACGAAATTGTGCCGGGGCATATCAATCTTGACAAAATCGCGCAGGCGGTCAAGCTCGGCGTGGCGATGGCGGGCGGTACGCCCATTATGTTCCCCGCAATCACCGTTTGCGACGGTATTGCCATGGGGCATACGGGCATGAAATATTCGCTCGTAACCCGCGATCTCATCGCAGACTCCACCGAAGCTATGGTGCGCGCGCATGGGTTTGACGGACTCGTCATGATCCCCAACTGCGATAAGAACGTGCCCGGGCTTTTGATGGCGGCGGCGAGATTAAATATCCCCACCGTATTTGTGAGCGGCGGGCCTATGCTTGCGGGCAGAGTAGAAGGCAAAAAGCGTTCGCTCTCCAGCATGTTTGAAGCGGTCGGCGCTTATACGGCGGGCAAAATCACGGAAGAACAGCTTACTGAATTTGAAAGAAAAGTATGCCCTACCTGCGGTTCGTGTTCGGGTATGTACACGGCAAACTCCATGAATTGCCTTACCGAAGTGCTCGGTATGGGCTTGCGGGGCAACGGTACGATTCCCGCGGTGTATTCCGCGCGTATCGAGCTTGCAAAGCATGCGGGTATGCAGGTAATGGAGCTTGTGAAAAAGAATATCCGTCCCCGCGATATTATGACGGCGGCGGCAATCAAGAACGCGATCACCGCGGACATGGCACTGGGCTGTTCGACCAACAGTATGCTCCACCTTCCCGCAATCGCAAACGAGCTTGGCGTGCCGTTCGATTTAGACGAAGTGAATGCAATCAGCGAAAAGACCCCGAATCTGTGCCACCTTGCGCCTGCGGGTCCTACCTACATGGAGGATTTGAACGAAGCGGGCGGCGTGCAAGCGGTGCTTAAAGAGCTGGAAGCCTTAAATCTTTTGGATACTTCCGTCATGACCTGCACGGGTAAGACAATGAAGGAAAATCTCGAAAGGGTTGTTAATCTCGACGATGAAGTCATCAGAAAACCCGAAAACGCGTTTGGAAAAACGGGCGGTATCGCGGTGTTAAAGGGCAATCTTGCGCCCGACGGCTGTGTGGTAAAGCGCGCGGCGGTTGCGCCGGAAATGCTTGTCCATGAAGGACCTGCCAAGGTGTTTGAAAGCGAAGAAGAATGTATCGCGGCAATCTACGGCGGGAAAATCGTCAAAGGGGACGTGGTAGTGATTCGTTACGAAGGCCCTGCGGGCGGTCCCGGTATGCGCGAAATGCTTTCTCCTACGTCTGCAATCGCGGGCATGGGCTTGGATAAGGACGTAGCGCTTATCACGGACGGACGCTTCTCCGGGGCTACCAGGGGTGCGTCTATCGGACACGTTTCGCCGGAAGCGGCAAACGGCGGGCCGATTGCGTACGTGAAAAACGGCGATATCATTTCCATTGATATCCCGAATTATGCTATAAAGCTCAACGTATCGGACGAAGAGCTTGCAAAGCGCAAAGCGGAAATGCCCTTGAAGAAAAAGGAAGTTTCGGGGTATTTGAAACGGTATGCGGCGCAGGTGAGTTCGGCGGACAAAGGCGCGATTATCAATAAGTGAATTGCAAAGCGGAACCTTGCGTGAATTGTAATATGTCGCTAACGCGACGCGATATGCCCTACGGGTGCGATATGCGTTGCGAAAGCAACATATCGCGTTTGCCGTAGGTAAACATATCGAAATTACGCAGTAAATATATCGCGTTTATCGATAGACAAACATAAGCGGATACTACCCGCTGCACGTTCAGCTTGCCTGTATCAACAAGGAGAAAAAAATGAAAAGAAAATTTAAGTTTTTGGCTCTGTTACTCACACTTATTCTTTCCGTTGGTGCCTTTTCGGGCTGCTTTTTGACGGCACTCATTGTTGACGAAATCGTCAATAAGCCCGAAGAAGTCATGGAAGTCGTCGGTGAACCCGAAGTGGTTTGCACTTATGACGAAGAAAGTAAAATGTATAACGTTTCCGTAAACGGTATCGTTAAAAACAACTCGGAGTACGACTGGGACTGGGTCAGCATAAGCGTTATGCTGTACGATGCAGACGGAAACGTGCTGGACTCGGCATATGATTCCGTTGATTATATCGCGGCAAACGGTAGTTGGCGTTTCTGTGCAACCGCGATGACGAGCTATGAGGTAGTCTCAGCAAAAGGCTACGAATTTACGGGTTCAAGAGCGGACTTGTTTGTCTAAATCAATAAAAAGGAAATATAATTATGTCAATGACAATGACGCAAAAAATTCTCGCGGCGCACGCGGGGTTGGATACAGTGGAAGCAGGGCAGCTTATTTTGGTCAATCTCGACCGTGTGCTCGGCAACGATATCACTTCTCCCGTAGCCATTCGCGAGTTTGAAAATATCGGCGCGGAAGCCGTCTATGACAAAGACAAAGTAACCATGGTCATGGACCATTTCGCCCCCAACAAGGACATTAAAGCGGCTACGCAGTGCAAAATGTGCCGCGATTTTTGCGATAAGCACGAAGTAACCCACTTCTACGACGTTGGACAAATGGGTATTGAGCATGCACTCCTGCCCGAAAAGGGCTTGGTAGTGCCCGGAGACGTCGTTATCGGTGCGGACTCGCATACCTGCACCTACGGCGCGCTCGGCGCTTTCTCAACGGGTGTTGGCTCTACGGATATGGCGTGCGGTATGGCAACGGGCAAGGCTTGGTTCAAGGTGCCTTCCGCGATCAAATTCGTGCTCAAGGGCAAGCTGAACAAATACGTGTCGGGCAAGGACGTGATCTTGCATATCATCGGCAAGATCGGCGTGGACGGCGCATTATATAAATCCATGGAATTCACGGGCGAAGGGGTGAAAGAGCTTACCATTTTCGACCGCTTGACCATTTCTAATATGGCGATTGAAGCGGGTGCGAAGAACGGTATTTTTGAAGTAGATGAAGAGACAATTCGCTACGTAAAAGAACGTTCCGATCGCGATTTTCCCATTTACAAAGCGGACGAAGACGCAGTGTACGACGAAACGTATGAAATCGATTTGTCCGATATCAAATCCACGGTAGCTTTCCCGCACCTGCCTGAAAACACCAAAACGTTTGACGAGATCGGTGAAGTGAAGATCGATCAAGTCGTGATCGGCTCTTGCACCAACGGGCACTATAAGGACCTTGCGGAAGCGGCGGAAATCTTAAAGGGCAGAAAGGTGGCAAAGCGCGTGCGCGCAATCATCATTCCCGCTACGCAGGATATCTATATGAAAGCCATGGAGAACGGTCTTTTGAAAATCTTTATCGAAGCGGGCTGTATCGTATCCACGCCTACCTGCGGGCCTTGTCTTGGCGGGTACATGGGTATCCTTGCCGCAGGCGAAAGAGCGGTTGCTACAACGAATAGAAACTTCGTTGGGCGTATGGGGCACGTGGATAGCGAAGTGTATTTGGCTTCGCCGGCGGTGGCGGCGGCGAGCGCGGTGCTTGGGCGTATTGCAAGCCCCTTGGAGGTAATGGAATGATTTTTAACGGCAAAGCCATTAAATACGGCGATAACGTAGATACGGACGTCATTATTCCCGCCCGTTATCTCAATACCATTGATAAAAAAGAACTTGCGTCCCACTGCATGGAAGATATCGATAAGAATTTCGTAAACAAAGTGGAAAACGGCGATATCATGGTGGCAGGCTATAACTTTGGGTGCGGTTCGTCGAGAGAACACGCGCCAATCGCGATAAAAGCGAGCGGTATTTCGCTCGTGATCGCGCGGAGCTTTGCGCGCATTTTCTATCGCAATTCGATCAATATCGGCTTGGCGATTTTGGAATGCGACGAAGCGGTGGACGGCATTTCCGAAGGAGATAAAGTGGAAGCGGATTTGACGGGCGGTGTGATTTATAACCGCACGACGGGCAAGAGCTTTAAAACGCAGCCCTTCCCCGAATTTATCCAAAAAATTATCACGAACGGGGGCTTGGTAGCGTCCATTCAAAAGGGCGACGTGAAATGATATGTCGCTAACGCGACGCGATATGCCCTAACGGGCGCGATATACTACGTGCGATATACTCGCTGCGCTCGTGCGATATGCGTTGCAAAGCAACGCGCTGTGGGAATATTCCAATCACGCAAGGCAAAGCCTTGCATATCGCGTTTGCGCAAGCAAACATATCGCAACGAAGTTATATCGCATTGAAGATATATCGCGTTTGCCGCAAGGCGAACATAAACCCCCATACCATGTACGAGGTGAATATGAAAAACTACAAAATCGGATTATTGAAAGGGGACGGGATCGGCCCTGAAATCGTAGAAAGTGCGGTGCGCGTTTTGGAAGCGGTGGGTAAAAAGTTTGATATAGGCTTTACCTTTACGCCCTACCTTATCGGCGGCGCGGCAATCGACGCTTGCGGTAAGCCCTTGCCAGACGAAACCGTTGAAGGCTGCTTGGCTTCGGATAGCGTACTGCTCGGTGCGGTAGGCGGCCCGAAATGGGATACGCTCCCCGGCAACGTGCGCCCCGAAAAGGCGCTGCTTGGCATTCGTGCGGCGATGGGCTTGTTTACCAACCTGCGCCCTGCTAAGCTCTATCCCGCCTTGAAAGGGGAATGCCCCTTGCGCGAAGATATCGTGGCGAACGGCTTTGATATCATGATCGTGCGCGAGCTTACGGGCGGTATCTATTTTGGCGAGCGCGGTTATCGCGAAGGCAAGTACGGCGAAGAAGCGTACGACACCGAAAGCTACAGCCGTATGGAAATCGAACGTATCGTCCGCGTAGCGTTTGAAACGGCGAGAAAACGCCGTAAAAAGCTGACGAGTATCGACAAAGCGAACGTTTTGGAAACTTCCAGACTTTGGCGCAAGATCGTACACGAGATCGCGGCGGAATATCCCGACGTGGAAACGAGCGATATGCTGGTCGATAATGCGGCAATGCAGCTCGTGCGCAATCCTTCGCAGTTCGACGTCATCGTAACGAGCAATATGTTCGGCGATATTCTTTCCGACGAAGCGTCGCAGATCACGGGTTCGATCGGTATGCTTCCTTCGGCGTCCTTGAACGAAGGGAAGCGTGGCTTGTACGAGCCTATTCACGGCTCTGCGCCCGACATCGCGGGACAAAATAAAGCAAACCCTATCGCAACGGTGCTTTCGGCGGCAATGATGCTCTTGTACGCTTTTGATGAAAGCGAAGCGTCCGAAGCAATCGTTTCCGCAGTGGATAAAGTGCTGGAAGCGGGCTACCGCACGGCAGACCTTGCCCACGGCGCGCCTGCCCTTACCACAACCGAAATGACGGATAAGATCATCGAGGCCCTTTAATGGAAAACAAACTGCAAGAACTGTATAAAAAGCTTTGCGCCTGCGCCGTGTTCCGCGGCGTGCTGGAAACCCCCGTATTTTCCCTGTTTGGGGGCTATTGTTACAGCGCAAACGAAGATCCGCTTGCGCAAATTGACGCGTACGCGGCGTTCGTTGCGGAAATTTACGCGCAGGGCGGAAATTTGACCGAGCTTGTGCAAAAAACCGTCTTTACCGATGAAAACGTGTACGTAAAAGCGGTTGCCAAGAACGAAAAAATCAACCCGCACGTGTTGGCTTCGGTGGAGAGAGAATTGAAAATCTTTACCCGGTTTGCCGCGCTCACGGCAGAAGACTTTGCCTTGGATATGGGCGTTTGCGTTTCGGATATTCCAGCATTTGATTCGTTCAACGCAGACATGGGTGGCTTGTATAAGGCAAGATTGCAGGATATCAAAAAACACGGCTATGGGATTTTTGCGGCGAACGGTATGTTCCGTTTCTCGGACGAGAGAAAGATCGAGCCTATCGTCAGTGCGGATAAAACGCAGCTTTCGCAGTTTGTGGGCTATGAAGAAGAGCGCGGAAAGGTGCTGGAAAACACCCGCGCATTCATACAAAACAGACCCGCGGCAAACGTGCTCCTTTGCGGGGACGCGGGGGCGGGGAAATCGTCCACTGTCAAAGCGGTGGCAAACGCTTTCTTTGAAGAAGGGGTGCGCCTGATCGAGCTTCGCAAAGACCAGCTCCGTTTCCTGCCCGAAGTTATGGGCAAAATCAGCGACAATCCCTTGAAGTTTATCATTTTCATCGACGATTTGTCCTTTAACCAAAACGACGACAATTTCTCTATGCTCAAAGCCGCGCTCGAAGGTTCGGCAAGCGCTATGGCGGATAACGCCTTGATTTACGCCACGAGCAACCGCCGTCATATCATCAAGGAAAGCTTCTCCGACCGCGACGGCGACGACGTGCATAGAAACGATACTTTGCAAGAGACGCTCTCTCTTTCCGAACGGTTCGGACTGACGGTGCTTTTCTCCAAGCCCAACAAAGCGCTGTATTTGCAGATCGTCAAAGAGCTTGCCTTGCGCCTTGGCGTGAAGCTGGACGAGAAGGAACTGGAAGTGCGCGCGGAAGCGTTTGCGCTGAGAAAGGGGAATAGGTCGGCGCGTTGCGCAGAACAATTTATTAACAGCTTATTATAAAACGCATATGTGCGTCGCATCTCTGCGTTTTAATCGGTTAAGTTTTGCCCCTGCGGGGCAAAGTTAAGTTTGCTAACGCAAGTTAAGTTTTTCGCCATGGCGAAAAGTGAAGTTTGCCCCCCTTTGGGGCAAGTTGCGGTAGGTTTTAATAACAGCAATAACTTTTTGCGGAACGCAAAAAACTTAACTGCGACGAAGTCGCAACTTCACTTATGTAATAAACTTCACTTTCACGAAGTGAAAACTTCACCGTTCCCAAACGGGGTTATCTATAAAAACGCAACCTTCAATCCCAAACAAAAAAGAGGTAAAATATGCTTACAATCGACAACGTGTACAGAGCAAGCAACGCCTTGAAGGGTGTTATCCGCAAAACGGGCGTTATCTA
>JAZQLT010000021.1:0-3031 GCA_045542815.1 Candidatus Scatosoma sp.
TACCCCGGCAAACCGCAAATCTTATCGTAATTTGCATATTTTTCACAAAAATATCCGTCTAAATCGGTTAAAAAATCGTACATACCCTTTTCTCCGCGCTTCTTCCCTTTTATTATAACACAGGAGCAGCACAAACCGCAAGCAAAAATCTGTGAAAATTATAATCACTATTTCCCCATTTTCACAAATGATTTTGAAAAAATAAAACAAAAAATCTGAAAACCGTGCTCATTTGGTTGCTATTTTTTCATTTTTGTGATAAATTTAAGCAGATAGAAGTGCTATACTGAAAAAAGGAGAGAATAGAATGAAAAGAGAACGTATTACGGAAATTGCAGAACTTTTAGACAAACGCGGTAAGCTTACCTTAGAGCAGCTGGAAGAATTTTTCCCGCACGTATCGCAAATGACCTTACGCAGAGACTTATTCCAGCTGGAAGAAGAGGGCAAAATCATTCGTATCCGCGGCGGCGCGATGTCCGTGCGCGAGGTACAAAAAACTTCGGGCGAGCCCTACACGAAGAAAACGACCATTCATACGGACGAAAAGATCGTCATCGCACAAAAAGCGGCAGAGCTTATCGACGAAGGCGCATCCATTTTTATCGACGGCGGCACGACGGCGCTGTATCTTGCTAAGGAAATGCCCGATCGCATCTGCAACGTGTTCACCAACGGGCTTGCGGTGGCAAGCGAGCTTGCGAAGAAGAAGAACGTAGTCGTCAACGTACTCGGCGGACAGCTCATCAAGGAAAACCTTTCCACGGCGTCCTCGTTCTCTTCTCTGTACTTTACGGACACGAACTTTGAGCTTGCGATTATTTCCGCGTCGGCGTTCACGCCCGAAAACGGATTTTCCTGCAACTCGCAGGTGGAAGCAGAGCTTCTGCGCGTCATCTGCAAAAAGGCGAAGTTCTTATACATGATGCTCGACAGCTCGAAAATCGGCAAAATCAAGCCCTATACCTTCGCACGCACGGAAGATATCAACGTGCTCATTACCGACGAAAACTTCCCCGACCCGCTCAAAGAACAGTTTAAAGCAAAGGATATCGTCGTGATTTAAACCAAAGGCAGATATGCATTGCAATAAAAAGATAGCGCGTTTCGCTGCTGCGAAACGCGCTTTTTATACTCTTATCAGAGCTTAGTTTTTCATTGCCGCAACCTGCTTAGCAACTTCTTCGCTGAGATCTTCGCTCTTCTTTTCAAGACCTTCGCCCATTACGAAGAATGCGAACTTGTTGATGGAAACGCCTGCGGATTTAAGAAGGTCAGCGATCTTCTTGGAGTCGTCCTTAATGAACGCCTGTTCCATAAGGCAGTTTTCTTCGTAGAATTTCTTAATTCTACCCATAACCATTTTTTCAGCGATCGCTTCGGGTTTACCTTCGTTCATCGCCTGCTGTTTGAGCACTTCCTTTTCCTTAGCAAGCGTTTCTTCGGAAACTTCTTCCTTGGTAAGGTAAGCGGGTTTCGTGAACGCGATCTGCAAGGTGATGTCATGCGCTACCGCCTTTGCCGCTTCGCTTTCCGCACCGTTGATGTCGAGCATAACGCCGAGCTTGCCGCCAAGGTGGATATAGCTTTCAAGGAAGCCTTCCGTTTCGAATTTTTCAAATCTTCTCACCGCGATCTTTTCGCCGATGATTGCGATTTTACCCTTCAAATATTCTTCCACCGTACCGTTTGCCGCCGTTTCGCAAGCAAGCAACGCTTCTACGCTTGCGGGGCTGTTTTTAACGACTACTTTGGAAACTTCCGTTGCGATTTCCGAGAACTGAGGGTTCTTTGCAACGAAGTCGGATTCGCAGTTGAGTTCTACGAGAACGCCCGTCTTGCCGTCGATATAGCAAGCAACGATACCTTCCGCAGCGATACGGGAAGCTTTCTTTTCTGCTTTCGCGATACCTCTTTCTCTCAAAAGGTCAGCCGCTTTGCTCATGTCGCCGTCAGCGTCCGTCAATGCTTTTTTGCAGTCCATAACGCCTGCGCCCGTCTTTTCGCGGAGCGCCATTACGTCTTTAGCCGTGAATGCCATAATTTTTTCTCCTTGTCTTATATTAACGATATGTTTTTACTAAATTTAACGGACGGGCGAATACTCGCCCGTCGGTATTTTTCTGTTACGCGTTTTCTTCTGCCGCTACGACTTCTTCGATAGAAGTAGGTGCAGCCGCTTCTTCCGCTACGGGAGCCACGAGCGCTTCTTCGCCCTGGTTCGCTTCGATAACTGCGTTTGCGATAACGGACGAAATGAGCTTGATCGCGCGGATTGCGTCGTCGTTACCGGGGATTACGTAATCGATTTCGTCGGGATCGCAGTTGGTGTCGGTGATTGCAACAATCTTAATACCAAGCTTTTTCGCTTCCTTGATTGCGATGTCTTCGTTGTGGGGGTCAACCACGAACATAACGCCGGGCATAGCCTTCATCGTCTTGATACCGCCAAGGTTCGCCTGCAATTTGCCCATTTCTTTTTTAAGGAGCATAACTTCTTTCTTGGGAAGAAGATCGAAATCGCCGTTTGCTTCCATTGCTTCGAGCTTTTCAAGACGCTCTACGCGGCTTCTCATCGTTTTGAAGTTGGTCAAGCAACCGCCAAGCCAACGGCTGTTCACGTAGTACTGACCGCAACGTTCCGCTTCTTCTTTGATTGCGTCCTGCGCCTGCTTTTTCGTACCTACGAAAAGAACGGTCTTGCCCGCCTTAACGCTGTCGCAAACGAAAGAGTACGCTTCTTCAATCAAGTTCGCGGTGAGCTGCAAGTCGATGATGTGAATGTCATTTCTTGCTGCGAAGATGTACTTCTTCATTTTGGGATTCCACTTTCTCGTCTGATGACCGAAGTGAACGCCTGCTTCTAAGAGCTGCTTCATAGTGATAACTGCCATAATTCAAACCTCCGTTTTTCCTCCCCGCCTTGTGTTTGGCTCGTAATGACGTCCGCATGAAAAAGAATTTACGGACACGGATTACGCACAATAAGCGAGTGTGAATTTTTAGCTTTACTATTTTACCATATCGGACA
>JAZQLT010000022.1:0-14155 GCA_045542815.1 Candidatus Scatosoma sp.
CGTTTCTTCGGGAGCTTGCGTTTCCGCTTCGTCGTCGCGCTCGGTGATATCTACCGTTGCCACTTCGCTGTCCTTGACGTTCATAACTCTCACACCGCGCGTGCTTCTGCCGATACAGCTAATCGTATCCGCGTGCATACGAATAATCGTACCGCCCGTCGTGATAATCATGATATCGTTTTCGTCCGTTACGGGCTTCAAGTTTACGAGATGCCCCGTCTTTTCGTTGAAGATACCTGCTTTGATACCCTTGCCGCCGCGGGTCTGCAATCTGTAATCTTCAATCTTAGAACGCTTACCGTAACCAAGCGATGTCAGCGTGAATAATTCAAAGTTCGGGTCGATTACCAGCATATCCACTGCGATATCGTCCTTGGCAAGGTTGATGGCTCTTACGCCCTGCGTGCCTCTGCCCGTAGGACGAACGTCCGTTTCCGCAAAGCGGATACACTTACCGCCGCGGGAAGCAATCAAGATCTCGTCTTCGCCCGTGGTGAAGCGTACGGCGATCAACCTGTCGTTTTCCTGCAATTTGATTGCTATTTTACCGTTCTTGGGAATGCGCTTAAATTCGTCCGTGTGCGTCTTCTTAATCAAGCCGTTTTCGGTCGCCATAACCAGATATCCCGTACCGTTTTCAAGCACAGGCAGCACCGCTTCGATCTTTTCGCCTGCGTCAAGCTGTACGATATTGACCACCGCTCTGCCCCTTGCCGCTCTGTTCGCTTCGGGGATTTCGTAGCCCTTGATCGAATACACCTTACCCTTGGACGAGAAGAGCAGAATAGGATCGTGCGTGCAGCAAACGAACATTTTTTCCACATAGTCTTCTTCCTTGGTCTTGTGCCCCGTGATACCCCTGCCGCCTCTGCCTTGCGCACGGTATTCTTCTACGGGCAAGCGCTTGATATATCCGCCGTGGGTGATCGTGATGACGATGTCTTCGCGGTCGATTAAATCTTCGTCGTCAATGTTGCCGTAGTCCACGGAAATTTCCGTCTTTCTGGGAGAAGGATATTTGTCCTTGATCGTGCAAAGGTCTTCTCGGATAATCGCCAAAACGCGGTTTTCGTTCGCAAGGATATCTTTGAGATCCGCAATCGTCGCATGGAGCGCAGCAAGCTCGTCTTTGAGCTTTTCTACTTCCAAAGACGTCAGTCTTTGCAAGCGCATTTCCAAAATCGCGTTCGCTTGCTTTTCGTCCAGCTCAAACGCCGAAGTCAAGCCTTCGATTGCCGCGTTTTTATCCGCGGAAGCCTTGATAATGCGAATGACTTCGTCCACGTTCGCAAGCGCAAGCACCAGCCCTGCAATGATATGCGCGCGTTCTTCCGTTTTGTTTAAATCGTAACGCGTTCTTCTGGTGATAACTTCCTTTTGGTGTTCCAAATAGTAATACAAAATCTCGCGCAGGTTCAAAGTCTTAGGCTCGGTGCCGTTTTCCACAAGTGCGAGCAGGATAATACCGTCCGAGATCTGCAATTTCGTCTTTTTATATAAGGTGTTGAGCACGACCTGCGCGTTCGCGTCCTTTTTGCATTCGATTACGATACGCATACCGTCTCTGCCCGATTCGTCGCGGATATCCGAGATACCTTCGAGGCGTTTGTCGTTGACCATGTCCGCAATCGTCTTAATGAGCTGCGCTTTGTTCACCTGATAGGGAATTTCCGTTACCACGATGCGGGAACGGGTGTTTGCGCCCGTACCGTACTCTTCAATTTCGCACTTGGAACGGATTACAAGGTTGCCCTGCCCTGTTCTGTACGCTCTCTTAATGCCGCTTCTGCCCATGATTACGCCGCCCGTAGGGAAATCGGGCGCGGGGATATATTCCATGAGCTCGTCCACCGTAATTTCGGGGTTATCGATCATGGCGATCGTGCCGTCGATAACTTCCGCAAGGTTGTGGGGCGGGATATTCGTCGCCATACCTACGGCGATACCGTCCGCACCGTTTACCAAAAGGTTGGGATATCTTGCAGGGAGCACGGTAGGCTCTTCTTCACTGCCGTCGAAGTTGGGGATAAAGTCCACCGTTTCCTTATCCAAGTCCTTGAGCATTTCCGCCGCGAGCTTGGAAAGCTTCGCTTCGGTATAACGCATAGCCGCCGCACTGTCGCCGTCCACGGGACCGAAGTTCCCGTGGCCGTAAACAAGGGGGAAATTGATGGTGAAGTCCTGTGCCAAACGCACGAGCGCGTCATATACGGAGCTGTCGCCGTGAGGGTGATATTTACCCATACAGTCGCCGACGATACGCGCGCACTTACGCGTTGCCTTGTCGTTGTACAAGCCCATTTCGTGCATGGAATACAAAATTCTTCTGTGAACGGGTTTCAGCCCGTCGCGCACGTCGGGGATCGCGCGGGATTTATTTACCGCCATCGCGTAGGCGATGAACGAGCGTTTGAGCTCGTCATCTACTTCGATGTCGAGCATTTTCGTCATTTGGAGAGTTTTCTTAAACTCCTCTGTCAATTCCGGGCTGGTTTCTTTTTTAGCCATGATTTTCTCCTTACTTTATGTTTGCTTGCGCAAACGCGAGATGTTGTCTTGCGACAACGCGATATATTTACTTGGGTAAATGCGATATACTTCGTGCGATATGTCGCTTCCGCGACGCTGTGGAATTATCCGTAACGCCTGCACGGTTGTAAGAACGCCTCCTAAAACGCAGAGACGCGAGCAGCGGGTGGCACCCGCAGGCAAATCTTAGTGTCTTTGCGTTCGTGTTTATAGCTTGCTCCGTTTTGAAACGGTTAGATCCAGTACGAAGCCGTAAAACGCAGAGATGCGAGCAGTTCAAGGCGCAGGAGCACCCCCGACGGGAGTTTACTATCCGTAAACGAGCAAGGGGGCGCGCACTGCAACGATGAAATGCGACGCATATATGCGTTTTAAACGTCCAAATCGGTTACCAGGGACGCGTTTTCTTCAATAAACTTCCTTCTAAGCTCGGGGTTTTCACCCATGAGCATGGAGAACATTTGGTCTGCTTCCGCCGCGTCCTTCATCGTTACGCGAATAAGCGTTCTCGTTGCCGGGTTCATCGTCGTATCCCAAAGCTGTTCGGTGCTCATTTCACCAAGACCTTTATAGCGTTGGTATTCCACTTTTCCGGGCGCGTTTTTATCGTATTCCAGCTTTTCTTCTTCGGAATAGAGATAATCCACGTTCCCCTTGTAAGTCGCTTTATAAAGGGGCGGTTTCGCCGCATATACGTGCCCGTGTTCAATCAAGGGACGCATATAGCGGAACAGGAAGGTATAGAGCAAAATTCGAATGTGCGCACCATCGACGTCCGCGTCGGTCATGGAGATAATTCTGTCGTATCTGAGCTTGCTCTCGTCAAAATCGTCCAAAATACCGCAGCCGAACGCCGTGATCATCGATTTGATTTCTTCGTTTTCCAAAACACGGTTAAGGCGCACCTTCTCCACGTTGAGAATTTTACCTCTAAGCGGCAAAATCGCTTGGAAACGGCGATCGCGCCCTTGCTTTGCCGTACCGCCTGCCGAGTCCCCCTCAACGATATAAATTTCGCAAAGCTCGCTTCTTCTGTCCGAACAGTCCGCCAGCTTACCGGGCAGGGTCGTCGAACCCAACACGCCCTTTCTTCTCGTCAGCTCCCTTGCGCTTCTCGCAGCGTCGCGCGCTTTCTGCGCCGTGATACAGCGGAGCACAAGCTCTTTGGCTACGGAAGGATTTTCTTCCAAGAAGGTGGACATGTGCTCGGTAACGCACTTATTAACGAACACACGAATGGTGGAATTGTTCAGCTTGTCCTTCGTCTGCGATTCGAACTGCGCGTTCGTGAGCTTGACGGATACCACAGCCGTGATCCCTTCGCGCACGTCTTCACCCGTGAGCTTGTCGTTCTCTTTTAAAATATTCAGTCTTCTGCCCGCTTCGTTGATGACCTTGGTAAGCGCCATCTTCAAGCCTTCCACGTGCGTACCGCCGTCGCGCGTGTTTACGTTGTTCGCGTAGCTGTAAATGACTTCGTTGTACGATTCGTTGTACTGGATTGCCACTTCGCAAACCGTATCCCCTTCCTGCTCTTCAAAATACACGGGCGCGGGGAACAGCAGCTCTTCACGGCTCTTGTTCAGCTCTTCCACGAACGAACAGATGCCCCCTTCGTAACAGAAGGAATCCTTTTGCTCCTGACCCGCACGCTTGTCCTCCAAGGAAATACGAAGACCCTTGTTCAGGTACGCAAGCTCGCGCAGCCTACCCTTTAAGGTGTCATAATTGAACTCGGTGGTTTCAAAAATATCCGCGTCGGGCAGGAAAGTTACCTTCGTACCCATTTCGTCCGATTCGCCGACGACCTGCACGCTGCGCTGAGGTACGCCGCGGTTATAGACCTGTTTAAAAATCTTGCCTTCGTGGCGGACTTCCGCCTCCAGCCATTCGGAAAGCGCGTTCACCGCCTTCACGCCTACGCCGTGCAGACCGCTCGATACCTTGTACCCCGAGTCCCCGCCGAACTTACCGCCCGCGTTTACCTTGGTGAACACGACTTCCAGCGTGGAAATCCCTTCCTTGGGGTGAATACCCGTGGGGATACCGCGTCCGTTGTCCTGTACGGTGCAGCTCCCGTCGTCGTTGACCGTTACTTCGATATGCGTACAGTACCCCGCCAACGCTTCGTCGATGGAGTTATCCACAACTTCGTGCACAAGGTGGTGAAGACCCTTTGCGTCCGTGGACGAAATATACATACCGGGACGTTTTCTAATGTGTTCCAGACCGTCTAATACCTGGATTTGCTCGGCGCCGTATTCGGCTTCTATTCTTTCCGCCATTACTTTTTCTCCGTTTCGCTTTCCTTTTTTTATAAAAAAAGGAAAATCGTTATTTTACTCCCCCATTATACCATAAAAATTCCCAAAAGTACAGTGTTTCATGAAAAAAAATCTATCTTTTTACGATTATTTTACGATTTATCCGTTTTTCACGATTATCGAGCCGTATTTTTTAGCAATATTCCTTTTTTTTCTAAAAATCTGTATTGACAGCCACCGATATTTGTGCTAAAATACGCTTGTAAAATAATATTGTATAAGGAGAAAATCTATGAAAACGAGCAAAAAGATCCTTCCCGGTTTGGCGGTTGCTACGTTGGCGTCGGTGTGCGTACTTGGCGGCATAACCAACCTTTCGCAGGCAAGCGCGGACGGTTCTACCCACGGCAGCTGCGCGCAGAGCGCGGAATATTGCCTTGTATGCGACGTTGCAGAGCAAATCAACGCGTTACCCGATCCGTCCGATATCACGCTGGAAAACGCCGCTGAGACCATTCAGCAAATACATAATATCGACCGCATCAAGTACGATTTATCCGACGACGAGTTCGACGAACTCACCGAGCTCGTGGACGTGGATACCTCCTACTATGGGATAGGCCGCATCGTAAAGTACTACGACGCAATCGACGCGCTCAACAATTTGCAAGGCGGCGTTTCTTTGCAAATTTCCAAAATGATCGTTTTGGGCGGCGAGACTCTCTCCGACACTTCCGAAACGGAAGTCTCTTTTGAAATCGTGAACATGGACACGAATTACGCCACACAGCTCACCATGTTCGATTTGGGTTCGTCTTACAGCGAATACGGCGCGGATAAGTACGAGCTGACCGCCGACGGCTGGTCGTTCACCTACCTGCTTCCCGCGGGCACCTATCAGATTACGGAAATCAATACCGACAAGGCGGTTACCGTCAACGGAAAAACTTGGAACAATCCCACGGTTCGCATTCAACAGGACGGGCGCGTCATTGAAAACACAACCACTACGATTACCCTTGCCGAAGGTCAGCCGCAGGTTCTCGCGTACGGTAATTACTACAACACCGTTTGTTATAACTTTGTAGATGAAAACGACACGCCGTTGACAGAAGAAGTCGTCGTATCCGGCGGCGATTTTGACGCCTCCACTGCCGTTACGGGCTTCATCGAGCTCATAAAGGCTGCGGAACCGCAAGGCACGCTTACCATCGAATCCGTGCCCGCAGGTTATTGTTTGCCCGACCCCATTACTTATACGGTGGAAGAAAGCAACACCACCGTTGTAGGCGACTTGACGATTGACGCTACCTCTCCCGATTCCACTCTCTTTACTTGGAAACTGTTTAAACACGACTACGGCACACTGATTCCCGAAGCCCCTGCCGATTGTGAAAATAGCGGCGTTGCGGCATACCATGTCTGCGCCGAGTGCGGAAAATACTTCGATGAAGAGAAAAACGAAGTCGAATATGCAAGCTTAACGATCCCCGCTACGGGACATAACTATGGTACGCTGGTTGCCGAAGTTCCCGCCGATTGCGAAAACGCAGGCACGGCTGCGCACTATCAATGTGCTGACTGCGACAAGTACTTCGATGAAGAGAAAAACGAAGTCGCATATGCAAGCTTGGCAATCCCCGCTACGGGACACGACTACGGCACGCTGGTTGCCGAAGTTCCCGCGGATTGTGAAAATAGCGGCGTTGCGGCACACCATGTCTGCGCCGAATGCGAAAAATACTTCGATGAAGAGAAAAATGAGGTCGAATACGAAGACTTAATTATCCCCGCCACGGGGCATGAATACGGGGAATGGGTAGAATCCAAACCGCCGACAGCGACCGAAGCCGGAGAGCGCGAACGCAAATGCTTACATTGCGAAGATACGCAAACGGAGCGCATTCCCGCGACGCCCGCGCAATACAATCCCCAGTTACTACTTTTTGTCATTGTGGCATTGTTGATACTGATTGTTATCGTATCCATTGTTTTTAGAAACTAACGATTTGTCTTTAAAGCAGGGGCTTTGCCCCTACTTTTTTTTGATATAATAAAACAACACCCATGCGGGTGTTGTTTTTTAGTGCAGAGCCTGCCGCCCTGCTTATTTGTTTTTTTACGACAACGCTTTTTAAGCTTCGACAGCGTTTTCTGTTTTTGCAGAAATCTTCTCCTTTTCGAGAATAGAATATCCCAACCTTGTCAATGCGTCGTACATACCGTCAATCACCATATAATCATAGCGATAAATATCCGCAGCCGCATTGAAATCTACCGTTCCTATATTTTTCTCGCCCTTCTCACTCGCTTCTTTTTGCGTCTCATATTTATACTTAATCAATTTATCAAGCCCTTCATACGTAGTCAAACAAGCGTGTCGAAGTTTATCCACGTTTTTGTGTTGTAAAACGTCCTTGCCTTTATTGTTGCATACCCACGCAAACTCTTTAAACAGCAAGGGCTTATACCCAGAAAGCAGATAATACGCATTCCAGCGGGAATGTTCAATAAAAGCTAATACGTTTGCCGATTGCGTTCCGAAGAAGTACTGGTAGTCCTTTCCCTTTTCTCCCATAAAGGCGTCGGGACAGAGCGTTTCGAATTCTTTTTTCGTTATTCCCTTCCCTCTCCCCTTTTCAAGCGCAAAGCCCATTAAATGGAGCTTAAAATAAATGTTGAGAGCCGCGCTTATATTCGAATATTGCTCCACCACGGGAAGCTTTTGCCATTCGCGCAACTGCGCCCATTTGTCTTGCGTATAGTGATTATACAAGGTGTTTACGTTTTGAGAAAGATGCATCAAATCATCGTTAACGATGTTTTCACGCAAGAAACACTCTGCATCCTCCCCAAAATAAACAATATTTTGTTCGTCCTTGTTTAGCAAGCGGCTTTCTTCGCCTTTTGCCCGAACAAAAATCTTATAATTCTCTTCCTTTTCCAGACATCTCGTAAGCTCGTGAGCAAAAGCCGCGTCTTGAAAATCGTCATCCATGGATACAATGAAATAGGTGTATGTGTTTTCATTGACCAGCGCGCGTATCTGTTTGCGAGTTTCCGCCGAATGCGCGTCCATTGGCTGAATTTCTTTCAAGTCGCAGATTTTTTCCGCGGGAGGCAAATCGTTGCTATCTTTGAATATCTCATCGTAGTCATTGAGCAGCTTGATAAAATGCTCGTTATTGAAGCGTTCCCCGTTATTCTCGAAAGTATAATAGTGCACCGGCGCGGAATGCAGCTTGCCGCCTTTTTGCTTTGCAAACTGGAAGTTCGTTACCATCAGCTTAAACAGTTCGTAATTGACCTTCCCAAAGCCCAAAAAGACGACGTTGATCTCCTTTTCTTCTTTTAAGGTCAGATTTGTATTGAAAAAGCTTCTTGGGATATATTTCGTTATGGGATGATCCACAACAAATCTGCGCGCCATCAATTCGTAACGGCAAAATGGTAAAACAAAAGAATTGGCGCGTTCGGACAGCCCAGCAAGATACTCGCCTCGAATAATATTCATTTCGTTCACGTTTACTTCTAAATGCAAAAACAAGCGATTATCTTCTTTGGCTTTTAACGATTCAAAACACGATAAAACCGAAGAATAGGAATAGTTTGCATCACGAAATACAATCAAGTGGTGCTCTCCGCCCTTTAAGCGCTTGGAAAGGCTTTTTACCGTTAGCGGCGCTTTATGCACAACGTACTGCCGCTTGATTAAATCCCGATACGCTTCTCTGTCTATTTGCTCTACCCAAAGCACCGCATTCTTATGGGCTTTCACATACTGCAAAGCACTGGGAGACGCGCTTATGACGATATCTTCACCCATCGCAAAGCTTCTTCTTTTTCTCAACCCGTTTGCGATAGCCGCTCCAAATAAGACAAAAACGCTAAATACGACCGTAACAAACGAAAGGACGCAAGCACCTATTGTTGCCGCGTGAAACCAGGGATTGGCCGTGCTTAACGGCATGATAAGCGCATCGTTCAATTCCATGGAAACCATAGAAAGCGTTTCGTGAATCAATAAAAATAGCGTATAGAAGGTAAACTCCGTACCGTTATATGCCGTCGCCGTTAAATACAGCGCATATACCAATACGAAGACAGGCAATAAATAGATTAAACTTTTTTTGTCTATAACCGCTTTCTTTTGAACGATTAAATAACCCAATAACCCAATGAGCGCGGCTTCTATACATAAAAATGCTATACTTAATCCTGTGTACATACTCACTCCATTCCCCGATTATTTCATTACCGCTTTGCCAAATTTCGGCACGTTAAAACCAAACGGTGTACATTACGTATCCTGCATTAAAGATGAAATTCTCATCGAAAAACGCTTCTTCCAAGTCGTCGTAATACTCATCTACCCATGCCAATACTTCTTTTGCCGTTGCATCGTTGGGGTCTTCCTTGAGCATCAATCCGAAATCATTGGGAATAAACGCAAACCAAGACTCGAATAACAGTCTGCGAGCGTCATAATCCATGCCCGCCGTATTAACCCCGCAGCGTTCTAATCGGATATCCTTTGCGCCCAATTTTTTCATGAAATTATAAATTTGCCTGCCCGATTTGCGGAACCCGCCAAGCTTATTGAACTTGTAAAAAGATTGAAACTCTTTAAACAGATTATTTTCATCGGGGTATGCAAAAACCAACGTATCATCCACGTCGCGCACAAACGCCACGGCATTCGGGTTCATATATTTTTTAATTTTTTTCAACACTTTAAACGGGGACTCTAAATCCAATATCGTCATCGTGAGATTAAGAAAATCAAACCCTTTGATACCGCGCTCCTGCATGACCTTGGGCAATATTTGATCGATATTGTCCTTTGTTAAATCCATGAAATAAAACTGCATTTTTTCATTGTCTTTGCAAAGATGATTCCCCTCTTCTACCATTTGTTTGTCATAGGAGAAAAAGACGGCGTTGCCAATTTCATCGCGGTCGAATCTTCTTATTGTAGAGTTCGCGCACAATACGTTAAAATCTAATACGGATATATTCTTCCGCCCGACAAGCAATTTATCATAATACGGTTTTTCATAACCGTACAGCAATTTTTCCTCCATCTGAATTCTCTCAAATTCAACGGGGTCTTCGGGGATATAATACTGGTTGACTTTTCTTTCTACTTCTGCCTTTTCCGCCTTCTCTTTGGGCGCGACCTTCTCAATCCCTAAAATGGGAACCAGTTGCTCGTAAAGGTGGTAAATACTCGTTTCCAAGGACTCGCTCACCGCGTCGATCCAATGCAAGCGTTTTACGTAATATTCCATTGCTTTTGATAAAACGCCTTCATCCACTTTAAACGGGATAATGGTAATTTCCCCGTTTAAAATGCGTTTATACGCCATCTCTACTTCGTTTAATACGTGCGGAGACTCCGAAGAGTTGTGATTTAAAATCAAAACGAAGACTTTACACTTTTCAATCGCCTCTACTATGGAAGTAGCATAATCTCCGTACACGTCGCGGGGGGCGTACCAACAACGCACCCCTTTCGTTTCCAGAACCGAGCAAATGTTATCTGCAATGGATTTGGATTCATGCTCATAACTGATAAATACGTCCATACTTTTTCTCCCTTCTCTTTTGTTTCTATTTATTTAAACGTCAAGCCCGCGCCGTATCATACGGTAACAGGGGATATCCGTAAACCCTAAATATTCATTGACAATTTCAAACCCCACCGCTTGATACAGCTTCAAAGCCGCAATATTATCTTTCACCGCTTCAAGATGATAGGTCTTGTTTGGAAATTCTTTTAAAAACGCCGTCATCATCTTCTTTCCGACTCCTTGTCCGCGATACTGTGTATCCACGCACACGTTTGCTATATAAATCCCATCGGGTTCGTTTTCAAAAAGCTTGTAATATTCGTTATACGTTTTTGTGAATCGTTCGCCGACTATCTCGTTTGCATCGATAAAACAACGCACCATTGCCCCTAAATCCACGCGGATCGGCGTTTCTTTTGCAATAATAATCCCCGCAACGCTGCCATTTATCATGGCGACCGTGATATTGCGATAATTATAAACCGTGTCGCCTCGAATCATGTTGACAATTACCGATTCCGCCCTTTTAAGATCGTTATCATAAAGATAGGGAAAAACATAATCGTCCGTATAATAAATCAACCGAGCCACTTGCGCTAAATCATCGGTGGGCTTCAATTTTCTTACAATAATGCTGTCTTTCATTTTTATCTTTTTTAACTCTTTTTATAAACCTTTCGATATATTGTTTTAACCGTTTCTTCCGCGTTGTTTAATGCACGGGGAGCACTCATTAAAATCAAGCGCACTTCATTGCCGTTTTCCCTGTAAGAAGGCTGCATGTAAGGATAGTCGTTTGCCACAAACCCCTGCCTTTTATAGAAAGCAAAACGCCGTGCCGCCATCTCCTCTTCGGGCGGTTCTACCTCTAAAACAACTTGTTTATAGCGCTGTTGTACAACCCCTATCGCCTTCGCCCCAAGCCCTTTATTTCTATAAGACTCATAGACCACGAAATGCTCCACAAAAGCAACGTCTTCAAGCTCCCATATCGCAATAAACCCCACCCTTTCATTTTCATCATACAGGTGGTACAAGCGATACTCTTTTTCATCGTAAACCTGCGCCGCAAGCACAAAATCTCTTATCTCGTCTAAGCAAAAATTCTTTTGCATCTGCTCATATATTTGCGGCAAGTCCGTTTTTTTTGATAAAATCAATTGCATAATGCACTTCCTAAGAGTAAAAATAGTTATACTTTCATTATAATCGAATTCCCTTCTATTGTCAATCGTTTTCCCGTTTTTAGCGTAAAAGGCTCTCGCCGCCGCTTTCCCTGTTGACATTTTTTAGCCCGTATGTTATAATAAGGGCAGTCTTCCTGCTCTTATCAAGGGACAAATACATGTACACCAGAGGAAAAGGCAATGATTGAAAGATATAAAACAATATCTATAATTTACGGCGGAAACGGCGGAAACTACGCCAGAGTTCTCAATAAGATGATCAACGATTATGAAAAAGAGAACCGTTTTCCCATAACGTCGCGTATCGTTATGGAAGAAATTTTGACCAAAGATATTTTGGACGAAGTTAGTAAGCTATTTCGTGAAACGGAAATTTGTATCGCCGTTTTAACAGCGGAAGACTGCTGCCTTAAAGACGGCGAGCAGGTGTACCGCTTACGGCAAAACGTTGTTTTTGAGTTGGGTATGGCGTTATTTCATCTTGGAAGAGAGCGCTGTATTTTATTGGGCGATTTTGCAGATAAAGCCGCTACGGTAGAACTCCCTTCGGATATGTCGGGGTTGGATATTCGTTTCTTTAATCAAGATAATCAGACGCAAATCTTCCGCGAAGTGCTTAAGAAGGTGTTACAGCTTAGCCATACCTCCTCTTTGCAAGAAGAAACTAAAAAAGAACTCCCTCAATATGACAATTTATTGTGTAGAAAACGTTATTTCGTTGATTACGGACAACTTTTTCGTAGATATGATAAAAAAATCGGGTTGAAAAATAAAGACTACCTGCAAAACTTGTTACAGGAATGGCTTTCGGAATGTAAAAGCTTAAAATATTTTGACGAGCGGTTGATGTACATATTCGAGCGAATTGCTTTTATGCCTATTTTCGGAAAGCAAGAATCCGTTTCTAATTGGTATATCCAAGCAGAAGAAATCGTCGGAGATTATGATGAACGGGATATTGACTATTATCAAAATGCAAAACTGTTAAAATACGCCAAAAATGTTTTTAACGTAGTGAATACCTATATCAAATACAAAATGGTAGATGGATTAACCCCGGAGCAGTCCGATTATGAAGAGTTGTTGATGAACTTAAAATTTAATCCATCTCCAAAAGACCAGCAAATTAACCCGCTGATTGAAGTTTTATACTACGATTACATGGGTTTAATCCATATGCATTTATATAGCTATACAAAATCTTTTGACGAGCTTCTTGCCGCAAAAACCTGTTATGAAAAAATTATCAACGAGTATTTGGATAAGGTCGATTTGGGTTTAAGCGTATGGGGCGGCTTCTTATATTACAATCTCGCCCGTTTATACGGAAAAATTTGGGAGCGCAAACCTGAAATGATAGATGCCGCAGACATTCTGAACGCTTATATGCGCGCCACTTCCATTCGAAAAAGATGGCTGTCTGTTTCAGGGTTTAACAGCATGATTCAAAACGCTCTTTCCTACGAATATTTTATCGCAAAAATCGATTATATTCAACAAATGAAAACGCTCGGCACAAAAACCAAAGAAGATATCCATAACGAATACCAGAAAGTAGAAGGAGAAATCGAGAGCTATTGCAACGACGATGAACGGCTGGAACGACTCTTATACGTACAAGAAAAGCTCCGTAAATGCAGAGAAATAGACTAATCGTTCCATTTTATCTTTCTCGTCAATTCACTGTCTATCTTCCAAAAAGAAGAACACCCCTTGTGTGGGGTGTTCTTCTCTTTGGAGCAGGTGACGAGAGTCGCGCCTTTGGCGGCGCGCCCCGACAAACGATTATCAATCGTTTGGTTTGCTTCCAAGCCTATCTTTATCCCATCTCCGTATGCAAACAAATCGCTCTCGCGATTTTCTCCACCCTCGACTCTCGTCAATTCACTATCTATCTTCCAAAAAGAAGAACACCCCTTGTGTGGGGTGTTCTTCTCTTTGGGAAGTGTTACCACATCTGCTTTTTTACGATTTAATTATGTGTACCCGAACTTCCCGATTCTGCTATAATATATTTATCCTAGATATCTTCAAGGAATCATTATATATAAAATTTGAATCCTCGTTTTTTAAGTTAATATAATTCCACTCGGAATATTTAAGCTCTATATCTGGATAAAAATTACTTAATATAAAACGTAAAAATCCATTAATACACAAAGGCTCATTAATAGCAATACGCGTGTCACAATTTTCAATATGCATATGGTAAAGCGGATGTTTTTCTGTTTCTTTACTTATATCAAAATCAATACGAATAGGCGATCTCATTATTAAATCTTTTTTTTCTAACTTCCCTTCTAGAAGCTCCATCAATAATTCAACCTCATCTAAAGTAGACCTATTCGCTTCAAAGCCAGAAAAAGGGCACGGCCACCATAATAAATTTTGTGTTGCTAAACGCCCCTTTTTAAACACAAAATTGAACCTAATCAAAGAACCGTCTTTTAACATTAAATGAAACAACCTAAGTTTATAAATTTCCAGATATTGCTCAATACTTAATAAATCATCCCCAGTTGCATGATGAGTTTCTTTATTTGATGCCCACGATAATTCAAAAGTGTCTTTACTTTTTCTTTCAACAAAATAATTGACAATT
>JAZQLT010000023.1:0-5733 GCA_045542815.1 Candidatus Scatosoma sp.
CTTTTCGGGCGTGCTCAAAGAAGAGATAGAAAAATGCCTTGCCGCAGACAAACAGGCAATCCTGTTTTTGAACAGGCGAGGGTATTCGCAGACGGTGATTTGTAAGGAGTGCGGGTACGTCGCTAAGTGCGAAGCCTGCGATGTTTCTCTCACCTACCACAGAGACGAAAACTGCTTAAAATGCCATTATTGCGGCACGAAATATAACATGCTTTCCGCCTGCCCCGATTGCGGGGGTAGAAAGCTCTCGTATGCGGGCACGGGTACGCAGCGCATCGCCGCGGAGCTGGAAAGAATGTATCCTTCGGCGCGGGTGATCCGTATGGATAACGACACCACGAGCGGAAAGGAAGGGCATTATAAAATTTTAAAGACCTTTGCGGAGAAAAAAGCGGACATTCTCGTCGGCACGCAGATGATTGCAAAGGGCCACGATTTCCCGTCCGTAACCTTGGTCGGAATACTCGACGCGGACATGAGCCTGCATTTTTCCGATTACCGAAGCGGGGAGCGCACCTTCCAGCTCATCACGCAGGTGGCGGGCAGAAGCGGACGCGCGGAAGAGCAGGGCAAAGTGGTGCTGCAAACCTTCGACCCCGAAAACGAAGTGCTGCGTTTTGCAGTGGGCTATGATTACGAAGGCTTTTACGAGAACGAAATTTCCCTACGCGCGGCAATGGCGTTCCCGCCCTTTTCCAAGATCGTGCGGGTGCTAGTAACGGGCGAGAACGATAAAAAATGCGTGGAAGCGCTGCGGGAAGTCTATGTGGGATTAGAGCGGTTATACACCGAAAATCCCGACAAATTCTTGTTCTTCAATAAAATGCGCGCGCCTATCAAGCGGATACAAAACAAGTACCGCTATCAGGTGCTGATGCGGCTTTCGGATACTTCGGTGCTCCCTGAGATTTATGCAATCTGCGCGGAAGCGAGAAACCGCGACGCACTGGTGAACGTGGAAGAAAACCCGACGAATTTGAGCTGAAACATGTCGCAAAGCGACGCGATATACCCTAACGGGCGCGATATACTGCGTGCGATATGCCCTACGGGCGCGATATGTTGCTAACGCAACGCTGTGGGAACATTAGAATACCCAACCGTTTCACGGCGAAACCAACTATAAAAATGAAAAAAAGATACTAAGTCTGGCTGCAAGCTCAGCTTGCTCGCGTTTGCCACAAGGCAAACACTATAAGGAGAAAAAAAATGGCAATACGAAACGTAGTACAGGTCGGCGATGAAGTTTTGCGGCAAAAATGCTTTCCCGTGGAAGTATTTGACGAAAAACTGCACGCTCTGCTCGACGATATGAAGGAAACGGTGAAAAAGGAGCAAGGCGCAGGCCTTGCGGCTCCGCAGGTAGGCATTTTGCGCCGCTTGGCGGTGGTGGACGTGGAAGAAGGGTATTTTGAACTCATCAACCCCGTCATTTTACAGCAAAAAGGGGAACAAACGGGCTGGGAAGGCTGTCTTTCCGTGCGCGGAAAGAGCGGGATTGTTTCCCGTCCCATGAAAGTTACGGTCTCCTATCAAGACAGAAACGGCGAAAAGTGTTTGGTAAAAGCCAAAGGCTTTTTCGCGCGTGCAATTTGCCACGAGCTGGATCATTTGGACGGAGTGTTGTATATAGACAAGGCAACCCACATTGAAAAAGGTTAAGTAAAACGCATATATGCGTCGCATTTCAGCGTTGCAGTGCGCGCCCCCTTGCTCGTTTACGCAAAGTAAACTCCCGTCGGGGGTGCTCCTGCGCCTTGAACTGCTCGCATCTCTGCGTTTTACGGCTACGTACTGGATCGGTGAATTGCAAAGCAGAGCTTTGCGTGAATTGCGGATAAATCCGCGTGAATTGCAAACCTACGGTTTGCGTTATTGTAAATATTTCCACAACGGCAAGCAAAGCTTGCCAATTCACGACGGCGCAGCCGTCAATTCACTGAGCGAAGCGAAAATTCACGGCGTAAGCCAATTCACGCCGAAGACAATCGCCAATTCACCAAATCGGAGAAATACTATGAAAATTCTATTCGCGGGTACGCCCGAATTTGCGGTTGCGCCGCTAAAAACTATTATAGAAAACGGTTTTGAAGTCGTGGGCGTGATCACGCAAACGGATAAACCGCAGGGCAGAAAGGGTATTTTGACTCCGCCCCCCGTAAAAACGGCGGCGGTTGCGCTCGGTATTCCCGTGCTCCAGCCCGAAAAGATTAAAGACGATATCCAAAGCTTGCGCGCCTTTAACGCAGATATTCTCGTAACCTGCGCGTACGGTCAAATCCTGAAGCAGAGCGTTTTGGAGCTTTTCCCCATGGGCGTTTGGAATATCCACGCGGGGCTTCTCCCTAAGTACCGCGGGGCTTCTCCCATTCAAAGCTGTATCATAAACGGCGAAACGCAAACGGGCGTTTCCATTATGAAAACGGAGCTGGGCTTAGACTGCGGCGATATCCTTTGCGTGCAGACGACGGAAATTTCCGAGAGCGAGACCTACGGCGAGCTTTCCAATAGGCTGTCTCTTCTCGGCGCGGAGCTGATTGTGAAAGCCCTGCGCCTGCTTCAAAGCGGGGATTATACGCTCACGCCCCAAGGCGAAGACGGGGTGGGAATTGTCCGCAAAATCGGCAAAGAGCACGCGAAAATCGATTTTTCCAAACCCGCCAAGGAGATTATCGATCTCGTGCGGGGGATGAACCCTGCACCCATTGCTTATGCGCTTTTAAACGGAGAGAAAGTGAATATCTACCGCGCGGAAAAAGCCGCGCTTTGCGAAGGAGAAGAAGCGCTTTTAAATTGCGCGGTTTTTGGCGAAGTGCTTTTCGATAAACCCAAGCGGGGCTTGGTGGTGAAATGCCAAGACGGTGCAATTAAGCTGTTGGAAGTGCAGGCTGCGGGCGGAAAGCGTATGCTCGGCGGGGATTTCCTCAACGGCAGAAAGGCGCAAAAGGGGCAGGTGTTTACATGCTGAGCAATCCCGTTTACGATCCCTTTCAAATTCTTATCAAGGTCTATCAAAACGGCACGCATTTAAAGCAGGCGATCGCCGACACCTATATCGAAGAACAGTACCGTGCCCGCACGGTAAAAATTGTTTACGGGGTGTTGGAGCAAAACGGATATTTGGATTTCTGCCTACGGCATTACGCGCCCAAAGCGCCCAAGCTTGCCGTGCGGATACTCCTGAAAATTTCTTTATATATGCTTCTTTTCATGGACAAAAAGCGGTATATGGTAACCGACTGTGCCGTCAGCCTTTGCAAAAAGCTGGGCAAAGGGGGTGTGAGCGGGTTTGTCAACGCTTTTCTTCGTCGCTTTGACAAGCAAGCCGTGGACGCGGCTTTACCCAATGGGGACGAAGGGGAAGCGATCGCGCTTTCCTATCCCTTATACGCTTATCAAAAGCTGAAAAAGGAGTACGGCGAACGTGCAAAGGATATCGCAAAAGCCACGTCGGCGGGCGTTTCCGTGCGCTTTGAGAAAAATGCAGAAAAATACGCGGAAAAACCGCATGTAAAGACCCCGTTTGCGGACAATTATATCTTTGAAAACTTCGTGCGGGACGAAGGGTTTGACCGTGGGGAGTACACCTTTCAATCGGTGGGGAGTATCGCCATTTGCGATTGTGTTGCGCCCTGTGAGAGCTTGCTCGATTGCTGTGCTGCGCCGGGCGGAAAATCGGTGCTGTTATCCAAAAAATGCGAAAGGGTAACGGCGTTTGAACTGCACGCGCATCGCGTGGAGCTCATACGGCAATACAAGGCGCGCATGGGCGTGGAGAACATCCAAGAATTGCAAAAGGACAGCGCGGTATTCGACCCCGCTTATGCGGAAAAATTTGACGCGGTGCTTTGCGACGCGCCCTGTTCGGGGTTTGGCACGGTAAGCGAGAACCCCGATATCAAGATATTTCGAAAAGCGGAAGATTTTGCGGGGCTGAAAAAAGCGCAGACGGATATCCTATCCACCGTTTCCCGCTACGTAAAAGCGGGCGGGGCGTTATACTATTCCACCTGCTCGTTATTCGAGAGCGAAAACGACGGTATCGTGAGTGAATTTTTAAAAAACCACCCTGATTTTAAAGTGGAGAATATAGACAGTCCGCTTATGCATGACAAGAAAAAACACGGCTTACAGTTTTTACCGGATACCGCTTACGGCGCAGGTTTTTACGTGTGTAAATTGAAACGCGTATAGCACGGCTTTTTACTGACAGGAAGTCCAGAAACTCAGTTTCTGGCGGTTTCCAAAGGCAGCGCCTTTGGTGTGGTGTGGAGCAACGCTCCACGAAAGCGGACCCATGATAAGCAACCGCTAGGTTGCGCTTTAAACGCCAAAGGCGTTAAATTCCCCGTAGGGAGAGCATTTTCATGAAAAAGATTTTACAAGATTTATCCTTTGCGGAGACGGAAGCGCTCGTGCTTGCTTTTGGGGAAAAGAAATTCCGTGCGAAACAGTTGTACGAAGGCTTGTTGCAAGGGAAAGCCATTACCGAGATTACTTCCCTTTCCAAGGCCTTTAAAGAACGGCTTTTGGAAGACTATGAAAACGCGCCCGTCAAGATCAAGGAAACCTTTTACTCTTCGGACGGCACGGAAAAATACCTGTTCGAGTACGCAGACGGCAATCTCGTAGAAGGCGTGCTCATGAAATATAAATACGGCTACACGCAATGTATTTCCACGCAGGTGGGCTGCAGAATGGGCTGTAAGTTTTGCGCTTCGACTTTAAACGGCTTAGTGCGCAATCTCACGGCGGGAGAAATTTTGTCGCAGATACTGCTCGTCAACGCTTTGCATAAGGACGAAGTGTCAGGACAAGGCAAGGAAGCCCGCGCGGTAACCAACGTGGTGCTCATGGGCAGCGGAGAGCCTTTGGACAATTACGACGAGGTGGTAAGATTTCTCAAAAACGTAACGTCGGAAGACGGGCTTTGTATCAGCGCTAGGAACATTTCACTTTCTACCTGCGGGATTGTGCCGAAAATGTATCGGCTGGCGGAGGAGAATATTCCTTTAAACTTAACCGTTTCCCTGCACGCAACGGACGATGCATCGCGTGCGCGTACGATGCCTGTTGCCAAGGCGTATAAAATTTCCGAAATTTTAAAAGCCTGCGACTACTACTTCAAAAAAACGGGCAGAAGATACTATTTTGAATACACGCTCATTGAAGGGGAGAATTGCGACGAAGAGCATGCGAAAGCACTCATCGAGCTGCTTAAAGGCAAGCCCTGCCACGTCAATCTCATTCGCTTGAACGAAGTGAAAGAGCGTTCGCTCAAATCCACGGGCGACAAGCAAGCCTACCGATTTTTGGGACTTTTGGAAAAGGGCGGTCTTTCGGCGACTTTACGCCGTCAGATCGGTGTGGATATAGGGGGTGCGTGCGGACAGCTCCGCGCAAGTTACTTAGAAGAGAAACGCGTATAGCACGGCATCTTCCCGCAAAATCGGAACCCGTCCTTGCTCACGTACGATTTGTACGCTCCCGTCGGACGGAACCGCGAGTTTTGCGAAAATCTGCCGCACTCTCCGCGTTTCAAGCGCCGTAGAGCAAGGTTGACTGCAAAATCGGAACCCGTCCTTGTTTTATGTACGGCTTTTTACTGACAGGAAGTCCAGAAACTCAGTTTCTGGCGAGGTACAGGGCGAGTAGCCCTGTCGGGTGTGGGCGGAGCCCACAAATGGTACCCCAAAAAGCAACCGATAGGTTGCGTCCAAACCGCGAAGCGGT
>JAZQLT010000024.1:0-2521 GCA_045542815.1 Candidatus Scatosoma sp.
TGCACACGCTGACCGCCGGAGGTGATCTCCAAGCCTCTGAAAAGTAAGTCGAAAGACAGCGTGTATTCGGGGTCTTCGGGGTCGTCCATCGTATAGAAAGGACGCTTCTTAGAAGGATAGTGCGTGATGAAAATAAAATCGGAATTGAAATTCTTTTTCGCGTACTTGCCAAGCAGTTCTTCTTCCGCAGGGTCAAAGTCCTTCATGTCCGTGGGCTGATATTTAAATTTCTTCATGAGAATTTCTTTTGCTTCCATGAATTTCAGCACGGGAATTTCCTTGATTTCGGGAATTTCGATATGCAAAAGCTCCACTTCGTTTTTGTATTCCGTCTTCAACAGGTTCATGATATATTTCAGCACACCCGCTTCCATATTCATGATATCTTCAAAACTGTCGATAAAGCCCATTTCAAAGTCCATGGAAATGTACTCGTTCAAATGACGGCTGGTATCGTGGTGCTCTGCACGGAATACGGGCGCAATCTCGAATACTCTTTCATACACCGCCACCATTGCCTGCTTATAAAGCTGGGGGGACTGCGCAAGATAAACCTGCTTGCCGAAGTAGTCCAGCTTAAACACGTTCGTACCCCCTTCCGCACCCGCAAAGTTGATCTTCGGGGAATGGATTTCCGTAAAGCCTTCCTGCATTAAATATTCTCTAAACCCGCGCTGGATCCCTTCCTGCAATTTGAAGATTGCGCGTTCCTTGGGGTTGCGCAAGGTAACGGGACGGTAATCGAGCTTGGTCGAAAGATCGCAATTTACCTGCTTTTTCGTGATAACCACGGGAGGAATGTCCGCGGGGTGGGATAAGAGCTCGATGTTGTGGATTTGCACTTCATAGCGCTTAGAGCCGTCTTTGGTCTCCCCTGCAACTACTTTACCCGTGATTTTTGCCGCGCATTCTTCCTTCACGTCTTCGCTCATGCGATAATCGGAAAAACTTTCCGCATACACGCACTGCACCGTTTCACGCGCCGTGCGCAAAATAACGAAAGCAAAATCCGACATCATTCTAATGTTGTGGATCGTGCCTTTGATCGTAATTACTTGGTTTTCGTAACGCTCAAAATCTGCGTACGATACCGTGTTCGTGTTTCTTTCACCCGTAATAACCATACTTTACCTCGTTTCGTAAAAATTTTACGCTTTTATTACGATACTATTTTAATCCGTTTGACAAAAAAAAGCAAGAGTTTTATAATAAGAATATCAAAAATTCTTGCTTAGGAGACTGATTTTCCATGCGCGTACTCGCGATCAACGACCTTTCTTGCGTCGGAAAATGCTCTTTGACCGTTACTCTGCCCATACTTTCCGCCTGCGGCGTGGAATGCACCGTGCTCCCCACGGCAATCCTTTCCACACATACGGGCGGGTTTGAAAATTATACCTTTCACGATTTGACGGACGAATTGCCCGCCATCTTGGCGCACTGGAAATCGCTGGGGCTTAAATTCGATTACGTTTACAGCGGGTATTTGGGCAGTATTCATCAAATCGAGCTGGTCTCCGAGATTAAAAAGGAATTCTTAGCAGACGGCGGGAAATTTATCGTCGATCCCGTTATGGGCGACAACGGAACGCTGTACGCGGGCTTCACGGCGGAATACGTAACCGCCATGAAAGATCTTTGCCGACAAGCGGATTATATCCTGCCCAACGCCACGGAAGCGAGCTTTTTATCGGGCGTCCCCTATCCGATTACCCGCGAGAACGTGGGCGAAGCGCTGGAATCGCTTAGAAAAATCTGCCCCGTACCCGTCATCACGGGAATTGCGGACGAAAAGGATATTTGCGTGTTCTTTACAGGGAAATCGGGCGGAAAATATTCCTATACGCACGAGAACGTGGAAGGCTTTTTCTGCGGCGCGGGCGACGTGTTCGCTTCGGCGTTCGTTGCTTGCCTGGCAAGGGGCAAGCATGCGGCGGAAGCCATTTACCTTGCTTCCGAGCTCACCACCGCCGCCATTCGCCGTTCGGCAAAGGAAGTGCCCGATAAAAGGTACGGGTTGCGCTTTGAAGCGGAAATTTTTCCCTTCTTGGAGAAATTGAACGCGATCCGTTGACAAAACGTTTTGAAAGGATTATAATAATCACAGTAAAACATTGTTTCATGAAAGTCTGCGGTGTTCGGAGTTCGGTATAAAACGGGATCCACAATATTTATTCGGGAGCGCGTTATTCGGGGCGATAGGCAAGGTCTGCTTTTGCGGAAAGTCCGATGCGTCAAGATGCGGCACCCACCTGCTTTCTGCGGGTTCATCTTTTTGCCGAAGTGCGGCACAGGCGGATTTTTGCATATTCCCCTTCGGGGTGTAAAAAACGGACGGTTTCCTACCGTCCGTTTTGGTTTTTATATTAAAAACACCCCTATCAATACCCCGCCGACCAGCAATAGCCCGGCAAGCGCTATCCACAATCCCGTGCGAGATTTTTTAGGCGCTCTTTCGCGCTCCAACCGCAAGGTTTCTTCCAAATCTTCTGATTGAATACGCTGTCTGTCGAACATATCC
>JAZQLT010000025.1:0-19260 GCA_045542815.1 Candidatus Scatosoma sp.
GGCTTAGAAAACCGTTTGTTTTTACAAGAGCGCAATTCCAGCGGAGAAAGCTATATCCCAAAATGGGATTACTAATCTCTTAATAAGCAAAGCTTTGCTTTGCGCAACCAACCGCGAAGCGGTTTAAGCGTTGCATAGCAACGCAAAAACGCCAAAAGGCGTTGTTAACGCAACCTTTCGGTTGCTTATATAGGGGCAACTTGCGGGGCTTTGCCCCACACCCCAGCAAGGCTCCGCGCCCTGCACCGCGCAAGGGCTCCCAGCCCTTGACCCCTGTCAATCGAACACTTCGGCTTTCCATTTGACAATCTTTACGGTGAGCTTTGCCGCGCGGTCGGGCGGGGCGACAAGGAGCTCCTTTTCCGCCCGACGAATATTTTTGAAAATTTTTTCACGGTCTTTCATCACCCTTAACTTGCGCGAAATGCGCGCGGGCTATGCAAAGGAGTTTTTATGTTACTTTCTGCAGACAACGTATCCTTCGGATTTAACGGCACGCCCCTGCTCGAGAATATCTGTTTTTCCTTAAACGAGGGGGACAGAGTCGGGTTGATCGGCGCAAACGGCGAAGGGAAAACCACTCTTATCCGTTTGATTTTGGGAGAGCTGGAAGCCGAAAGCGGTACGCTTTTTCGTAAAAACGGGATCCGCATCGGCTATCTTGCCCAAAACGGCGGGTACGATTCCTTGAACACCGTTTTTGATGAAATGCGGGAGATTTTCGCCGTCGATATCCGCGCGATTGCCGCGCTCCGCGAAACGGAAGAAAAGATTTCCCGTGCCAAGGAAGGCTCGGATGAATACCGCGTTCTTTCCGCGCGCTACGAAAGCTTGAACAAACAAATCGCCGCGCGCGATAGCTATAACTTTGAAGTACGCATTCGCACCGTGCTCAACGGCATGGGCTTTGAGAGTTGCTACGAGCAGCCCATTCACACCATGTCGGGCGGGGAAAAGACCCGCTTAAAGCTCTGTCGGCTTTTGCTGGAAGATCCTGAGCTGCTCATTCTCGACGAACCCACCAACCATTTAGATATGAAGACGCTCTTTTGGCTGGAAGACTATCTTTCCACTTACAAGGGCGCGATTTTGACCGTCTCGCACGATCGGTATTTTCTCGATCGGCTGGTATCTACCGTTTATGAAATAGAGCATAAAAAACTGTCCGTTTTTAAGGGCAATTACACCAAGTACAAAACGCTGAAAGCGGAAAAGACTGCCCGTCTCCTCAAGGAATACGAAAAACAACAGGCTGAGCGCGCGCACATGCAGGAGTACGTCGATCGCAATCTGGTACGCGCTTCTACCACGAAAATGGCGCAATCGCGCAGGCTTGCCTTGGAAAAAATGGAGCTTATCGAAAAGCCCCTGCTCCCCCCTGCCCCGCCCCGTTTTCATTTCACCTATGCGGACAAGCCTTACGAACGGGTGCTGGAAGTAAACTCCCTGCGCCTTACGGCGGGAGAGAAAACCTTGCTGGAAAACGCTTCGTTTACGGTCATGCGCGGAGAAAAATGCGCCGTTGTCGGGGATAACGGCACGGGCAAATCCACACTCGTAAAAGAGATTGTTCAAGGTAAAAACCCCGCCCTGCGCTTTGGCAGGTTCGTGAAAATTGCTTGCTACGATCAGGAAAACGCCAACCTTGACCAAAACGAAACGGTTTTAAGCGAGCTTTGGGGCAGGCACGTTACTTGGGAACAGACGAAGGTGCGCAACCTGCTCGCCCAAGCGGGTTTGTTTGCCGAAGATATGGACAAACAGGTGCGTATGCTCTCGGGCGGGGAACGGGCGAAGCTCGCCCTTGCCGTGTTTTCGTGCGAAAACGGGAATTTTCTCATTTTGGACGAACCGACCAATCATCTCGATTTGCCCGCGCGGGAAAGCTTGGAAGCCGCGCTCAAAGAATTTGACGGCACCATTCTTTTCGTGTCGCACGATCGGTACTTCATTCGCGCGCTCGCGGGGAAGATTATCGAGCTGGAAAACGGCGAATTGCAAGAATTTACGGGCACTTACGACCACTACACCGAATATAAAAACAGTCTAAAAACAGCCGTTCAACGCATACCTACCCCCTCTCTTTCGACAAAATCCAACAAAAACGACGGGCATTATCGGAGCAAGGAAGAACGCGCGGAAGACGCGCGCAGGCGCACGCGTATAAAGAAAATAGAGGAAGAAATTTCCGCGCTCGAAGAAGAAGACGGGAAAATCAACGCCGAGCTCTCCACCCCCGAAGTAGCGAGTAACTTCGCGCTTTTGAGTGAAAAATGCACCCGCTTGGAAGAAATCAAAACCCTTCTCGACGCCCTTTATGAAGAATACGAGACACTCATTGATTAAGGTCAAGGGAATTATTCCCTTGCGGTTTCCAAAGGCAGAGCCTTTGGTGGGGCGTGGGGTGAAACCCCGCAAGCGGACCCTTATCAGCAACCATTAGGTTGCGCCTTAAACGCCGCAGGCGTTTTATCCGCGAAGCGCTTTCCCCCTGATTTGAAAAAAATTGTAAAATTTCCACGAAAATACTTGACAACCCGCCGTAAATGTGATATCATTTTAATATCAAAACCATATTTGGAGGTTACATAGTATGGAAGAAATCATTTTAACAAACAAAAAACACGGTATGCGGACGCTGCTCGTTACCATTTTGGTGGAGCTGATTGCAATCGCAGGCATTATCCTTGGCGCTATCGCCGATGAAAACGGCAATTCAGCATTAGGGCTTCCCCTTCTCGTTGTATCGCTTATCGTATTGTGTGTAGGTTGGATCCCCCTTGTGGGCTTGCGCGTATTGAAGCCCCAGGAAGCGTTGGCTCTCACTCTGTTCGGTAAATACGTGGGTACGCTCAAAGGCGAAGGCTTTTACTCGGTAAACCCTTTCTGCGTAGCAGTTAACCCCGCAGCACAGACCAAGCTCAATCAAAGCGGCGACGTAAAACACGGTCAAGCAACGCAAAACACGAACGGCGAATTGAATATCAATCTTGCCATTCCCGACAAGAAAATCTCTTTGAAGATCATGACCTTGAACAACAACCGTCAGAAAATCAACGATTGCTTGGGTAATCCCGTAGAAATCGGTATTGCAGTTACTTGGAGGGTGGTCGATACGGCAAAAGCGGTGTTCAACGTAGATAACTACAAAGAATATCTTTCCTTGCAGTGCGACAGTGCGCTTAGAAACGTGGTACGCCTTTACCCTTACGACGTAGCACCCGGTGTTGATACGACGGGCGACGGCGTGGCAGACGACGGCAGTCTTCGCGGTTCGAGCGAGCTTGTAGCTTCCCGTATCCGTGATGAAATTCAAGAACGCGTAAACGAAGCGGGTATCGAAATCGTCGAAGCAAGAATTACGTATCTTGCCTATGCCCCCGAAATCGCGGCGGTCATGCTCCAACGCCAGCAGGCGTCGGCAATCATCGACGCGAGAAAGATGATCGTAGATGGCGCAGTCGGTATGGTGGAAATGGCGCTCGAACGTTTGAACGACGGCGGTCTTGTCAATCTTGACGAAGAAAGAAAGGCGGCGATGGTGTCCAACCTTCTCGTTGTGCTCTGCGGCAACCACGACGCACAACCCGTTGTAAACACGAGCAGCTTATACTAATTTTTGAAAAACGAACCAGGCAGGTATGAGATTATGAATGAAAACGGCAAAAAACAAGTCCCCTTACGCTTATCCCCGAAGCTGTATAACGCAATCGCGGCATGGGCGGAAGACGACTTCCGTTCGGTGAACGGGCAAATCGAATATCTGCTCTCCGAATGCGTGCGCCAACGCAAGAAAAACGGCAAGTACGTTTCGGACGAACTCGATATCCCGCCCGAATTGGATATTGAATAATTGAAAATACGCCCCGCCGATACAATCGGCGGGGCTGTTTTTGGTATATTCCGCCCGCCCGTTGCATAGATTATACCGTTATGAAACGATCCATTTTTCTTTGGCAGTTCGGCGGGTACGTCTTTACGGTGTTTATCGGCACTCTGCTCCACTTTTTATACGGCTGGACGGGGAACAGCCCCAGCGTAGCGCCCTTTTCCGCCGTCAACGAATCCACTTGGGAACACATGAAAATTCTCTTCTTCCCCGCGCTTTTGTTTGCGATTATTCAAAGCCGTTATTGGCGCAAGGACTACGAAAATTTTTGGTGTATAAAAGCGGTTGGAGTACTGACGGCGACCTTGCTCGTGCCCGTGCTGTTTTACACCTACAACGGCGCGTTCGGAAGCTCCCCCGATTGGGTGAATATCGCCATTTTCTTCCTTGCCGCCGCCTTGGGCTTTTTGTTGGAAGCAAGGCTGCTTAAAAAGGGAAGCCGCCCTTGCAAACTTACAAAAGCGGCGGTACTCTTACTGATTTTGGTTTCGCTATCCTTCGTGGCGTTTACCTTTTTGCCCCCGAAAATCCCCCTGTTTCAAGATCCGATCACGAAAAGCTACGGTATCCTATAAAATCACCGCGCAATCCAAAAGGTTGCGCGGTCTTCTTTGAATTCTCATAAAAGTATTTGCATTTCTTGCATTTTACGGCGTATCATCGCGTATGCCTCGTTTTCGTCGTTTTCATGAAGCACGCAGGCTTCAAACGGGCAAATCCCGTTCCCCTGCCTGTTGATTATATTCTCCGTAAGCGTTCCGTATTCCACCAAAATACCGCGTTCGTTTAATACCTGCATGCCTGCTTTGCTAAGCACGTGCGCATATATACCTTTCACGCCCAGAAGAACGTACAAGAACGCCGTCGCTCTTCCCACCACCTTATCGGCGGCGAAAAAGCCCCGAAAATCCTTTCCCGATTCCCGCCATGCCACCAAGGGCTTCACGCCCCTTTCCGTCGAAATATACACTTCTTCGCCCTTACATAAAACGCAAGTACAATCCCCCGCAAACAGGCGCCGCTTCGCGCTTTCCAGACCCGTCATTTTTTCAGCCTGTCCGCAAAATCGCTCATCATTTTGCTGATTTTTATATTCTGCGGGCAGACCGCTTCGCAAGCGCGGCAGCCAATGCACGCCGAAGGCTTTTTCTCTTCCGCAAGCGAGCCTATCGCCATGGGCGCTAAAAATCCGCCGTTGGAATAGGTATCTTCGTTATAAAGCTGAATAAGCCAAGGAATATTCAGTTCCATAGGACAATGCGTCGTGCAATAACGGCAGGAAGTGCAGGGCAACGTCTTTTTCTCCGTCATCGCTTTCGCCACGCCAAACAGTATTTGCATTTCTTTATCGTTTAAAGGCTCTTCCGTTTCAAAGGTTGCAATATTCTCTTTGAGCTGTTCCATATTCGACATACCCGAAAGGGTTACGGCAACCCCCGGAAGAGATTGCAAAAATCGGAACGCCCATTCCACAACGCTCGCATTCGGGCGAGCCGACTTTAACTGCGCCGCATGCGCAGGTTCAAGCTGCGCCAACGAACCGCCGCGAACAGGCTCCATGACCCAAATGGGGATATTGTGCGCGTTTAACAGCTCCACCTTAGCTTTGGCGTCTTGCAAATCCCAATCCAGCCAGTTTAACTGGATTTGGCAAAATTCCATATCCTTACCGTACGCATTCAAAAAGCGCTGGACGGTTTCAAGCGTCCCGTGCGTAGAAAAGCCGAGATGACGGATACGCCCCTTTTTCTTTTGTTCAAGCAGGTATTCGTATATACCGAACTTGGGATCGAGATATCCGTCGATATTCAGCTCGCATACGTTATGGAATAAGTAAAAATCAAAATACTCCACTTGGCATTTTTCAAGCTGTTTTTCAAAGATTTCCTGCACCTTGCCCATATTGCTTACGTCGTAGCCGGGGAATTTGGTCGCCAAATAAAAGCTTTCGCGGGGATACGCTTTCAACAGTTCCCCAAGCACCGTTTCGGATTTCCCCGCATGGTAGCCCCACGCGGTATCAAAATAATTCACACCCTTTTCAAACGCATACGCAAGCATTTCCTTAACGGCTTTCTCATCGATTTTGCTTGGATCGTTCGTCTCGGTCGGAAAGCGCATACACCCCATACCGAGCGCCGAAAGCGCTATGTTTTGGAATTTCTTATAAATCATAGTTCGCACCTCATATTTCCCTTTGATTTTTGCACCCGCACGGCGTTCAACGCATACCTGCCCCTATTTAAGGATCTTTTTTATCACACCGCACTGTATTCGTTTGGGCAATGCATTCAAAAGCAATAACAGCTTATTTCTATTGAGATTATAGATAAACTTAGGCTTTTTCTTCCGCAAAATTTTCGACGTTTTCACAGCGATTTTCTCAGGCGGAACGCTCTTGGACTCTACGCTGTTTACTATCTGACGAAAGCGCGTTGCATTGCAGGGATAGAGCTTTGTTTTCTCGCAAAACCGCTCTAAAGCGTCCGTTGATACGCCCAACATGCCCGTCGAAACTGCGCCCGCGCGAAGCACTGAAACGGAGACGCCCAAAAGCTGCAGCTCCATTCTCAAAGCGTATGCATATTTATCCAACGCGCCTTTGCTCACGGCATACACGCCCGTAAACGGCAACGGATCCAGCGGCGCAAGTTCGCTCGTCGTGATGATCACTCTGCTCCCGCTTTTGAGTAAGGGCATAAAGGTTTTATTGATATAAAACACGCCGTAAAGGTTGATTTTGAAGATGCGGTCAAAATCCTCTTCCGCCATTTCCACCAAGGAATCCAGCAGATAAATGCCCGCAAAATGCACGATTGCAAATAGTTCGTCCGTAATGGACTTCACCCTTTCAAAAGCCGCTTTTATACTCTCTACGCTCGCTACGTCCGCTTGCAGGGGCAGGATATTTTCTTCCGCTTCGCCTACCTTCTTATCGAGCGCGAAAACGGTAAAGCCGCTGTCCGCCAACGCCTTGGCGGTTTTATATCCCATGCCGCCGTACGCGCCCGTTATCAATACGTATTTCATTTTATTTCTTTTTCTTGTATTCACAAGCCTTCAAAACGACCGCCGTTCTGGCAGGCAGATACAATTCGATATAGTTTTGCCCGTTAAACTTTTTGGACGAGTACGTCATATGCTCCACAAGCCCGTTCCCACCGTATTTTATATCGTCGGAGCAAAGCGCTACGGTATAATCCTTGCCGTCAAATATCGGCACGAGCACGTTCGTCAAGGAGTTGCTGGGGCTGAAATTAAACGCAAAAATCAGTCCGTTGCGGTAGAACACGATCGTTTGCTCGGGATTTTTGAGCAACAGCAAATCAGGCATTTTTTGATGGAAAATTTTATGTTCTTTGGTAATCTTGACCATGTCCTTATCAAAATCGCCAAGCCAGCCGTATTTTAAGTAACCGTTGTGGAGCAAGCTCCATTGACGACGGCAGTAATGAAAGCTCCACCCGTTCCCTTCGCGGGGGAAATCTATCCATTCGGGGTGTCCGAATTCGTTGCCCATAAAGTTAAGATAGCCTTCGCCGCCGCCCGCAAGCGTGAACAGACGAATCATTTTATGAAGCGCCACCGCACGGTCTATGGTCGGGTTATGGCAATCTTTGTTCATGTCCGTGTACATAGCCGCGTCAGCAAGTCGGAACATGACCGTCTTATCCCCCACGAGCGCTTGGTCGTGGCTCTCTACGTACGCAACCGTCTTTTCACCCGGTCTTCTAAGGCACATATCCCCCCACATCGCGCCGATATCCCATTCCTCGTCGCGTTTTTCCTTGAGCGTGCGAATCCACATATCGGGCAGCCCCATGGCAAGACGATAATCAAACCCGATACCGCCTTCTTCAATGGGTAGGCACATACCCGGCATCCCCGACATATCTTCCGCAATCGTAATCGCGTTAGGATTTACTTGACGAATCAACTCGTTGGCGAGCTGCAGATAGGTGATTGCTTCCACGTGCGTATTGAGAGAAAAGTACTTATCATTGCTGTCAAACGCCGTTCCCAGACCATGGTCGTGATACAGCATGGACGTAACGCCGTCAAATCTAAAGCCGTCAAAGTGATATTCTTCCATCCAGAATTTTAAGTTGGACAGCAGGAAATGGATTACTTCGTCCTTGCCGTAATTAAAGCATTTCGTGCCCCAAGCGGGGTGCTCGCCCTTTTCACCGTCGTGGAAAAACTGCCACGTCGTACCGTCGAACATATTGATACCTTCGGCGGTATTTCTCACCGCGTGCGAGTGCACAACGTCCAAAAGCACGCGAATCCCCAGCTGATGCGCCTTATTGACCAAATATTTCAAATCTTCGGGCTTCCCGAACCACGAAGAAGCGGCGTAAAAGTTGGATACTTGATACCCAAAGCTCCCGTAATACGGGTGCTCCATAATCGCCATCAGTTGAACGGTGTTATACCCGCTTTCCTTAATCATAGGCAGGGTAACGTCCGCAAATTCACGGTAGGTGCTCACCTTCCCCTCTTCCTGCGCCATGCCTACGTGCGCTTCGTAAATATAGAGCGCGTCTTCGCCCTTAAATTTTTTATCCGTCCATTCAAACGCGTTTCTATCGTCCACAACTTCGCAGCAAAAGGTAACCGTTTTTTTGTCTTGCACGACTCGTTTTGCATACAGCGGAATATGCTCGGTACGGGTCATGTTCGCGTCCACGATCGTTTTTACCATACAACCGTCCCAGAGCGCGTCGTCGCCGTCCAGCTTCAATTCCCAAACGCCGTTTTCGAGTTTGGTCATAGGATGGTCGAGCTGTTGCCAGTTGTTAAACTCGCCCGTCAGATACAGTTGATGGGCGTTCGGCGCCCATTCACGATAAACCCAGCCGCCGTCCACGTGATGAAAGCCGAAGTAGTTATGCCCGTTGGCAAACTCATTCAACGTCAGCTTGCCCTTTAACAAGCGCCATTTCGTATGATGATACAGATGCATACGAAGATCAATATCCCCCGAAAACGGCTTCAGCTGCGGATTGTATTCAAAAATGCGATACATATTTGTACCCCCTGCGATTTAACTTGACACGACGCAAATACCCGCTGATATTAAAAAAACCGCAAGGAAAAATCCTTGCGGCTCGCGCGGTTTTAAGCCGCCGTTTGGCGCAGGCGGAGGGATTCGAACCCCCGTGGGCTTTCACCCAAACGGTTTTCAAGACCGCCTCGTTATGACCGCTTCGATACGCCTGCAAATGCTCAATACTTACATTTATTATAGCCCAATTCCCGCAAAAAGTCAATGCTTTTTTTGATAATATCCGTGCGTTTTTTAAAAACCGCTTTACCCGTCATATCTCCCCTTGACAGTTTCGACAAAATATGCTATACTATCAAAGATATGAATACTCTCACACAAACACAACTGCACGATACCGCAACCGCGCTCGGCGCGGACATGGTGGGCTTCTGCGAACTTCCAAACGCCCCCATAAAGGAGTTTCCCGCGCTCAAATACGCCCTTTCGATCGGCGTAAAGCTGTCCGACGGCGTTTTAAAAACCATTGACAACGCGCCGTCCTTCGTCTATTTTCAGCACTATCGCACGGCGAATACTCTACTCGATCAGATTGCGTTTTCCCTTGCCCGCGAGATAGAAAAAGCGGGGTTTTCCGCTATACCGATCGCCGCAAGCCAGAGCCTTGGCAAAAACAATCCCTATCGCGGCGTTGTGGCGCATAAAACGGCAGCTGTGCTTTCGGGTCTTGGATTTGTGGGGAAAAGCGGGCTTTTCCTTTCGGAAAAATACGGCAGCAAGGTGCGTTTAGCCACCGTCATCACGGACATGCCCCTGTCAAATGAGCTTCCCGTCATCGAAAACGGCTGCGGAAATTGTACAGCCTGTCAAACCGCTTGCCCCGCGGGCGCGATCTTTGGGACACTCCCCACCACGGACGGTGAACGCAATTTCGACCCCGAAAAATGCTCCCGCTATATGAAAGAGCATTTTCAGGATATCGGCAGGGGAAGCGTTTGTGGGATCTGTATTAAAGTCTGCCCGAAAAACAAATTATCGTAGCCCATGGCTAAAGGTGTACTATGCTTTTTGAAATGAAACTGACCGACGAGCCGTTTAAACAAATCGCGAACCGCGAAAAAACGGTAGAACTGCGCTTGCATGACGAAAAAAGGCAAGCTCTCCAAGTCGGCGACGAGATAAAATTTACCCGTATGGGCAGCAGGGAAAGTGTAACGGCAAGGGTGATTGCGCTTCACCGCTATCCGACTTTTCGGGATTTGCTTTCCACTCCCCTGTTTGAAAAGTGCGGGTGCGGGAGTATGTCTCTTGACGAAGCAGTGGAGAGCATGTATTGCTATTACACGGAAGAACAAGAACGCCTTTATGGCGTGTTAGGGATAGAGCTTGAAAGGTTTTCTTAAAAATAGTATCCGCGGGCGATATTGCCCCGCGGATTTTTCTTATCCTATGCCCCGCTTTGCTTTATCTCAACAGTTTTATCGCGTTATTATTTCTCACTCTGTTTATCTCAACAGTTTCCTTATGTTAGCGTTTCTCACTTGAACATTTGAACAATTGTTCAAATGTTCAAGTAATATTTTAGATAAATAAATGGAAGTGATAACTTTTATGATAAGGAATAACCTTCTCCAAAAAGAAAACGCGCCCCTTGGAAAAAGTTTTCCAAGGGGCGCAATCTATTTTATCTTATAAAATTTCTTTCAAGCGTTGCTTTGTGCCAAGCTCCAACGGAGCACTCTCCACAAAGTATGCGTACTCTTCTTCCGTCTTCGCCTGCGAAATTTGACGCCATGCGGCAAGCTTTTGGGGATTTGCCCCTTCTGCCACCGTCAAAATATCCTTCGCGCGGGCAAGCCACTTCTCTAAGCGGGTCTTCGTAGAGTAGGTTACTTCCACGCGGTACGTCTTGGCAGGATCAAACGCGAACTCCACCGAAAGCTCGTTTGACAAGCGCTTCTCGCAAGGCACTTCCACGCCGTCCACGATCAAGCGCACTTTGCCGTCTTGCACGCTCTTAAAGCACACTTTCATCTTACGGTTTTCCGGGCAAACGGAAGCTTCCCCGTGCGTGAAGATAATCAATGACTGCGTACCTGCCCCGTTGACTTCGGTGTATTCGGACTTAAACTCGGTGTAGAGCACGGTATAGTTTTGCTCGTCCAAGCCGTCTTCGTAAAGGGTATACACGCCCGTACCTTCGTACGCCCAAACTTCCATATTTTCGGGATTTTTGACCGCGTTTTTATTGTCTGCGCTCAAAGGCAGGATAGCCCCCGCTTTGGCAAGCACGGGAATGGAAGTGAGATCACGGAGCAGCACACACTCCTTGCCTCCTTCGCCGGCTTCGTAGGTATCGCCCGTGAAGATGTCCGTCCATTTCCCCTGCGGAATCCATGTACGCACGCGGGCGTAGCCGTCGGGGTAAATTTTCTGCGTTACGGGCGCAACCAAAAGCTCACTGCCGAAACGGTATTCTTCCTTGAAATTGTACGCCGCCTTATCCTTCCACTCGTAATACAACGGCTCGATGAGCGCCGTCCCTTCCACGCAATTGAGATAGGACGCATTATACAGGTACGGAACGAGCTTATGGCGCAAGCGCAAAAACTCTTCCGCAATCATACCGACTGGGCCGTACGCCCAAGGCTCTTTGGTCATCGTATCGTCGCAGGTACAATGCAAACGATTGATGGGGCTGAACACACCGTACTGCACGTGGCGCAAGAAAAGCTCGTTGGATTTTTCGCCGAAGTTATGCCCGCCGATATCGTGGCTCCACCAAGTATAGCCTATATTCGTTGCCGTTGCCGTAAAGTAGGGCAAATACGCAAGCGTTTTCCACGAAATCGTGGTGTCCCCCGAGAATCCGACGGGATATCTATGCGAACCCACGCCCGCATAGCGGGATAAAATCATGGGTACGGTATGCTTGGCTGCGTTGTCAAAATAATGATAGTGATTG
This sequence comes from Candidatus Scatosoma sp., assembly GCA_045542815.1. Classification (GTDB taxonomy): domain Bacteria; phylum Bacillota; class Clostridia; order Christensenellales; family Borkfalkiaceae; genus Scatosoma. Next base: position 11,863 of record JAZQLT010000025.1, read on the forward strand.
AGCGCCCAAAGCGGGTCGTAGGTAAAGGGAATGGGGCTTTGCGCTCTTTCCAAATAGGAGCGGGGATCGTGCCATTCAATGTTCGGCTGCTGCCAATCAATCCACCAAAAATCCACGCCCATTTCTTCGTGCGGCGTATGCGCAAGCGAGAAATACGAGTTTATAAACCGATCGTACGAGAAATCAAACGGCACTTGTTTCTTCTCAAACGCGTCCATGCCCATGGCGTTTGCCATATTCTCATAGCAATCTTCCCAGTAGCGGAACCCGTCCGAAGGGTGTAAATTCAAGGTAACCTTCATCCCCCTTGCGTGCAATTTCCCCAAAAAGCCTTGGGGGTCGGGGAAAAGGTTTTTATTCCAAGTATAACCCGTCCAACCGAGATTAACGGCGTTCTCGCCCACGAATTCGGGAATATTTCTCCCGCTTTCGCTCACGCCCATTTCTTCATCCACGTTGACGGAATAATGCCAGTCCATGTCCACCGTCGCAACGCTGATGGGTACGTTCTTATCTTCAAAGCGGTTGAGCACGCGCAAATACTCGTCTTCGGTATAGACGTGGTATCTGCTCCACCAGTTACCGAGCGCAAATCTGGGCACGAGCGCCGCTCTGCCCGTAATCATATACAAAGCGCGTATCGCCGTGCGGTAATCGTCGCCGTAAACGAACACGTACTCATCGCTTCCCGCCGCCTTTTCGGGCTTGACCTGCCCGTCTTCCCCCAAAGTGAGGGACTGTGAATCGTCCAAAACCGCCACGCCCGTTTTCGAACAAACGCCTTTCCCAAGCTGGATTTTATACGGCTGTTCCCCTTCTACCCAAGGGCGGAAAAAGATATCCCCATCGCAGCAATCCAAGGTTCGGTACGTACCCAAAAGATTGCCGTAATTATCCAAGCTTCTGCGGGTGTCGCCAATTTCAACGCATACCTGGCTGCGTTCTTTATACAAAATCAAGCGGCAAGCGGACGTTTCAATGACCGCATGCGCGTCGTCCGCGTCCAGCTTAAATTCCTGCTTTGCCGTATTGCGGTACCATACCGCCTGCGTAGCCTCGTCGCGGAATTTCCGCTCGCTGTTCTTTTCAATACGGAAGAGCCTTTCCGTAAGTACCGTTACGCGATAATCCAGCCAGTAAACGATATTCCCTTCGTCTGCTTTCGGCGTAGTTCTTACAATAAGCCGTTCGTTTAACATATCTTCCTCCTGCTATTCTCCGATGTATGTAAACCGTGGATAGGTAATGCCTGCTCGTTCCACCTGCTCGTTCCACATGGAAGCGGGCCGCACCCAGACCTGTTTTTCGCCGTATAACGCGCGATAGATCACAAGCTTTTCTCCCGTCTCCGAATGGGTTGCAAAGCCCAGAACCTCGTATTCGTTGCCTTTAAAATGGCGGTATTTCCCAAGCTTAATTTCATTCATACGATTAGTTTACCACATTTACAAACAAAAAGCAACTTTTGCACGAAAAAAATCCAAAAACCGCGCAAAAACAATAGCTTTTCTATGGAAAAAGTACTATAATTATCCACAGCAAGAAAGAAATAAGGAAAGACGGCTATGCAGATTGCGAAAAAACACTTTCATTTTCCCATACACGGCGCGCAGATTATCGCCTTTTTAAAAAAGAACGCCGTGCTTTGCGTGGCGGTCGTTGCGGCGCTCGTAACTTCCTGCATCGTCCCCCCCGACGCGGAATATCTGTCCTATTTCGATTTCAAAACGCTGACCTGTCTTTTCTGCGTACTCGCAGTGGTGTGCGCGTTTAAAAATATCCACTTTTTCTCCGTGCTTGCGGAAAAGATCGTCGTACTTTTTAAAAATACCCGCGCCTGCATTCTCGCGCTGACTTATATCACCTTTATCGGCTCGATGCTGATTGCCAACGATATGGCTCTGTTGACCTTTTTGCCCCTTGGCTATTTCGTTTTGACTTCCACGGATAAGACCAAGTACATGGCGTTCACCTTTATCATGCAGAATATCGCGGCAAATCTCGGCGGCATGCTCACTCCCTTTGGGAACCCGCAAAATCTCTATCTTTACACCAAGTTCCAAATCCCTACGGGCGAGTTCATCGCGACCATGCTCCCCCCGTTTTGTATTTCCGTTGCACTGATCACCCTTTGTTGTTTGATTTTCGTCAAGAAAGAACCCTTGCAAATCGAAGACAAGAAAGTAACTCTGCCCAAGGCTCGGACGGTTGCTTACACCTTACTTTTTATTCTTTCCATTGTAATCGTATTCCGCGTTATTCCCTTTTGGATAGGACTTATCGTCATTCCCCTTGCCCTGCTCTTTCTCGATCGAAAAGCCTTAAAGGACGTGGATTATTGCCTGCTTTTCACCTTCGTAGCCTTCTTTATCTTCGCGGGCAATATGGCGCGCATCCCTTTGGTACAGAGCTTGTTTGAAAAGCTTTTACATAAAAACACCCTGCTCGTATCCGTGCTTTCCTGCCAAGTGATCAGCAACGTGCCGTCGGCTATCTTGCTTTCGCAGTTTACGGGGAACTACACCGAGCTGCTTTTGGGTGTAAATATCGGCGGTGTGGGAACGCTCATCTCTTCCCTTGCCAGCCTTATCACCTTCCGCGAATACACTTCCCATAACCCCGGTAAAGCAAAAAAATACGTGCTTATGTTTTCCGCTTTCAATTTTGGGTTTCTATTCCTGCTCACAGGCATACAAATGCTGATACTCTTATAAATCCTACAAACGCATACCGCCCGCCGTATTCGATACGGCGGGCGGTTTTTTACGCTTTAATCTTATTTCATGCACTTAACGAGCACGGCTTTTTGCGCGTGCAAGCGGTTTTCCGCTTCGTCAAAGATCTCGTTTGCGTGCGCTTCAAACACTTCGGCGGTGATCTCTTCTTCTCTGTGCGCAGGCAAGCAATGGAGCACCATGGCTTTATCGTTGGCTACCTTCATCACTTCCGCGTTGATCTGATACCCTGCGAAAATCTTTTTGCGCTCTTCCGCTTCCCCTTCTTGCCCCATAGACGCCCAAACGTCGGTATAGAGCACGTCCGCGCCCGTTGCCGCTTCCAAAACGCTCTCCGTGCAAGTAAATTTGCCGTTCTTTTTCGCCCAAGCCATGAGCTCTGCGTCCGGCTCGTAGCCCTTGGGACAAGCCACGGACACTTCCATGCCCATCTTAATCCCCCCGACAATCAGAGAGTTCGTCATGTTGTTCCCGTCGCCGATATAGCAAAGCTTATTGCCCGCAATCGCGCCCTTATGCTCGCGAATGGTCATAAGATCTGCAAGCACTTGGCAAGGGTGGCAATAATCGGTCAAACCGTTGATAATGGGAATACTGCCGTGCTTGGCAAGGTCTTCCACTTCCTTTTGTGCAAAGGTGCGGATCATGATCCCGTCCAAATAACGGGAAAGTACGCGGGCGGTGTCCTCCACAGGCTCGCCTCTGCCGATCTGCAAATCGCGGGCGCTTAAAAAGAGCGCCTGCCCGCCGAGATCGTACATACCCACTTCAAAGGACACGCGGGTACGCGTAGAAGACTTGGAAAAAATCATACCCAACGTCTTGCCTTTGAGCAGATGATGCTGAATACCGTTTTTCTTTTCAAATTTCAGTTGATCGGCAAGATTGAGCACTTCGTTGATTTCCTTTGCCGACCAGTCCATAAGCTTTAATAAATGTTTCATTCTTCTATTACTTCCTTTAAGGTTTTTATCGCTTTTTCGAGTAGCTCCATGGGAATATTGAGCGCGGGGAGCAAACGCACTTTATGCTTCGCCTTAATGACGAGCACCCCGCGAGCCATACATTTTGAAATGATTTCACCCGCGTCTTTTTCGCACTCTATGCCTATCATCAGCCCCTTGCCCGTAACCGATTTCACGCCCTTTGCGCTCTGCAATTCGCGGAAAATATACGCGCTCTTTTCCCGTACTTGGGCGAGCAGTTTTTCATCGATACGCTCTAAAATACTGAGTGCGCCCGCACAAGCCACGGGGTTCCCGCCGAAGGTAGAGCCGTTCATGCCTGCGGTGAAAAGGTCTTCCACCTTTTCGCCGAGCAGGGTCGCGCCGATAGGCAAGCCCCCGCCCAAGCCCTTTGCCGTGGTAACGACGTCGGGCGTAATACCGTACCCCATGTATGCGTACAACGAACCCGTGCGCCCGTTACCCGTTTGCACTTCGTCCACGATAAGGAGCATGTCTTCTTCCTTTGCGAACACTTCCAGCGCGGTTACGTATTCTTTGTCCAGCGCGGTTACACCGCCTTCCCCTTGCACAAGCTCGATCATGACCGCACAGCACTTATACGTTTTTGCGAGCGCTTTTATCTCGTCCAAATCGTTTGCCGCGGCGTGGACGAACCCGTCCGTCATGGGAGTGAAGTATTCGTGGAAAACGTCCTGTCCCGTTGCGGAAAGCGTGGTGATGGTGCGTCCGTGAAAGCTATTTTTCAAGGTGATGATCGTAGAATATTCTTTGCCCTTTTTCGTCTGACCGTAATGACGGGCGGCTTTGATTGCACATTCATTGGCTTCCGCACCCGAATTGGAGAAGAATACTTTTTTCATACCCGAACGGATACATAAGCTTTGCGCAAGCAACGCGCACGGCTCACTGTAATACAGGTTGGACGTATGCTGTATTTTATCCAGCTGCGCGCTCACGGCGTTTTTCCACGCTTCGTCTGCAATCCCGAAAGCGTTTACGGCGATACCTGTACCAAGATCAATGTACTCTTTTCCGTTTTCATCGTACACAAGCGAGCCCTTGCCACTTGTAAGCTGTAAGGGAAAACGGGCGTACGTGCCCGCGATATATTGTTTGTCAAGTTGAATGATGTCCATAGGTTCACCTTTGTTGAAGTGAAGTTTTTACTGCGTAAAAGTGAAGTTTATCTTTGATAAGTGAAGTTGCGACTTCGTCGCAGTGAAGTTTTTTTCGTTCCGCAAAAAGTTGTGGCTGTTATTAAAACTTACCGCAACTTGCCCCAAGGGAGCAAACTTCACTTGGCTTTTGCCAAACTTAACTTTGCCCGCAGGGCAAAACTTAACCGATTAAAACGCAGAGATGCGAGCAGCGGGTGGCACCCGCGGGCAAGTCTTAGTGTCTTTGCATCGTGTTTACAGTTAAACTCGTCGTGAAACAGTGAAGTTTTCACTTTGTGAAAGTTAAGTTTATCTTTGATAAGTGAAGTTGCGACTTCGTCGCAGTGAAGTTTTTTGCGTTCCGCAAAAAGTTATTGCCGTTATTTATATTCCCGCAACTTGCCCCACAGGGGCAAACTTCACTTTTCGCCATAGGCGAAAAACTTAACTTGTGTCAGCAAACTTCACTTTGCCCGCAGGGCAAAACTTAACCGATTAAAACGCAGAGCTGCGAGCAGTTCAAGGAAGGCGCGGCTTTGCCGCAGGGAGTGTACTGAGCCGTACACGACCAAGGCAAAACGTAAGCCTGACGAAGAAATGCGAAGCATATATGCGTTTTATATTAGATTTTGTTGCCGGAGACAAACATAGTCCCAATCCCCTCGTCCGTTAAGGTCTCGATTAGGATCGAATGCGGGATACGCCCGTCGATGATAAAGACTTTCTTTACACCGCGGCGGATCGCTTCGATACAGCACTGGATCTTGGGGATCATACCGCCGACGATTACGCCGTCGCGAATAAGCTTGGGCGCGTCGGAGACATAGACTTTGGAAATGAGCGTGGAAGGATCGTCCTTATCATAGCACAAGCCTACCGTATCCGTCATGGAGATCAAGCTTTCGGCTTTAAGCGCGCCCGCAATACGAGCCGCCGCCGTGTCCGCGTTGATATTGTAGGTGTTGCCGTTATCGTCGTAGCCAACGGTGGAGATTACGGGGATATAACCCTTTTCCAGCACGTCCACGATAGAAGATACGTCCACGTCCGTGATATTGCCCGCAAAGCCGTGTACGTCGTCCACCTTTTCCGCTTTGAGCATGTGTCCATCTACACCGCAAAGCCCGATTGCTTTGCCGCCTTTGCTCTGCAACAGGTTGACAAGGTTCTTGTTCACCTTGCCCGCCAAAACCATTTGCACGATATCCATGGTCTCCCCGTCAGTAACGCGGAGTCCGTCGATAAATTCGGATTTTTTGCCGATCTTGCCCAGCATTTCGGTGATTTCAGGGCCGCCGCCGTGCACGAGCACGACCTTGATACCAATCAAGGATAACAGCACGATATCCCCCATCACCGCTTCTTTGAGCTCTTCGTTGATCATGGCGTTCCCGCCGTATTTCACAACGATAATTTTATCGTAGTATTTTTGAATATACGGAAGCGCCTGCGTTAAAACTTCCGCGCGCTGTGCCGTTGTTAATTTTTCAAGTTTTTCCATAATGTAAATGCTCCTTGGTGAAGTTTTTGCACAAAGTGCAAAAGTGAAGTTTATTTTCAATAAGTGAAGTTGCGCTTTGCAAGCACAGTGAAGTTTTCACTTCGTGAAAGTTGTGGGCGGGTGGCACCCGTAGGCAAATCTTAGTGTCTTTGCGTTCGTGTTTATAGATAGCTTCGCCGTGAAACGGTCTTGAAAAAGGGAGTATCTTATATAAATTTTACCGCAACTTGCTCCAAAGGGGCAAACTTCACTTTTCGCCATAGGCGAAAAACTTAACTTGAACTTTATTCAAACTTAACTTTGCCGTAGGCAAAACTTAACCCCATTTATGTTCTATAATCTCCGTTAATCTTCACGTAATCATACGTCAAATCACAACCCCAAGCGGTGGCTTTGCCGTCGCCGTCGTTTAACGCAATCAATACTTCGATTTCGCTTTCCAAAAGGATCTCTTTGGCTTTTTCTTCCGAGAAAGGAATGCCCGCGCCCTTTTGACAAACGCAAATCTCCCCTTTTGCCGAGCGGAAAGCAACGTCCACTTTGTTTACGTCCACGTCCGCGCCTGCGTAGCCGATCGCGCAAAGCACTCTGCCCCAGTTCGCGTCCGCGCCGAACATCGCCGCTTTGAAAAGGGAAGAGCAAATCACCGATTTCGCCACGGTTTTCGCTACGGCTTCCGTTTTTGCCCCGCTGACCTTACATTCCAAGAGCTTGGTTGCCCCTTCGCCGTCGCCCGCGATTTTACGGCACAAATCCACCGTTACCGCGTGCAAAGCTTGGCAGAAAATCGCATAATTTTCGTCTTCCGAAGTAATTTCTTCGTTCCCTGCTTCGCCGTTTGCAAGAATGGACAGCATATCGTTCGTTGAAGTGTCGCCGTCCACGCTCACCATGTTAAAGGAAGTTTTCACGTCTTCGGAAAGGGCTTTTTGCAGCATTTTTGCGGAAATTTTACAATCGGTGGTAACAAACACGAGCATAGTCGCCATGTTCGGGTGAATCATACCGCTACCCTTTGCAATCCCGCCGATACGGCA